>JAGCCY010000184.1 GCA_017651385.1 Lachnospiraceae bacterium | reverse complement strand
TCGGTTATGAGATGGTTGCGGATAAGAATGTCAGTCAGGCTATGCTTAAAGCCGACAGGGAGATGTATTCAAACAAGGCTGTACTCAAAGATACAAATGAACGCAGGATCGCGGCGCACAAAGAAGCAATGATCCGCGTTATGCACGAAGCACTCGGTTCCGGAATGTGGGGAATGGAATTTGACGAAGAAGGCAAAATGACCTCTGTCGAATGGAGCCCCGAATTCAGAAGGATGATCGGTTATACCGATGAAAATGATTTTCCCAACGTGCTCGAATCGTGGGCGGATCTTCTTCATCCGGATGACAGAGCCGGAGTCTTAAAAGAGTTCAATGACGCAATTTCCGATTATTCCGGGCAGAAGAATTACGACGTTGAATACAGACTCAGAACAAAGAACGGGGAATGGCGCCGGTTCCATGCGCTCGGAAGGCTGCTCAGAAGGGAAAACGGAGTTCCGCTTTCCTATGTGGGAATGTTTGTTGACATTACCGATAAAAAAGAGGCCGTGTGAACGGTAATATCATGAGGGGAAAATATGGATATATATGAGATAACGCTGGATGAGCTTACGGATCTTCCGCAGGGAAGTTATATGCTCATAGATACAAGGGATGCTTTTTCTTATGAGTACGGTACTTTGGAGTATGCGGAAAGCATCCCTGATGTATCTTTGGCCGCCGATAACGATGAACTTCCAAGAGACAGGAAGCTTATCCTTTTTTGCATGCACGGCACGGAAAGTGTTTTTCTTGCCGGGATGCTCAGAAAAAGAGGATATGATGCATACAGCTTAAAAGACGGGTATGCGGCATTCTTAAAGGCAGTCTCCGGGACACAAAAAGACCGTTCAAGGGAAATAGAATTATCCATTTCAAAGAACAGGAATTTTCATGAAAAACTGTTTTCGCGTTTTGCCAAAGCGGTTTCACAATATGAGCTTATAAAGCCGGGAGATAAGATCGCGGTCTGCATATCCGGCGGCAAGGACTCAATGCTCATGGCAAAACTGTTTCAGGAGATCAAGCGTCATAACAAATTTGATTTCGAGCTTGTTTTTCTGGTAATGGACCCCGGATACAATGAACTCAACAGACTGGTCATTGAGAATAACGCTCAGACGATGGGAATACCGATTCATGTATTTGAGACTAAGATCTTTGATGCCGTTTACGATATTGAGAGTTCTCCCTGTTATCTCTGCGCGCGTATGAGGCGGGGACATCTCTACAGCAAGGCAAAAGAACTCGGGTGCAACAAGATAGCACTCGGACATCACTATGATGATGTCATAGAGACTATCCTTATGTCGATGCTTTGGGGCGGGCAGATACAGACTATGATGCCTAAATTAAAGAGCCGGAATTTTGAGGGAATGGAATTGATACGTCCCATGTATTTTGTGCGCGAGGACGATATTAAGGCATGGAGAGACTATAATCATCTCCATTTTATCCAGTGCGCCTGCCATTTTACCGATACATGTTCGTCCTGCCGTAATGACGGTGTCGCGGTTTCAAAGAGGATGGAGGTAAAAAAACTTATCCGCAAGTTAAAAGAAACAAACCCGTTTGTGGAAGCCAATATATTCAGCAGTGTAAACAATGTGAATATAGACATGCTCCCTGCTTACAAGCAGGGAGGCGTAGTCCACAGTTTTCTGGATTGAGTTTTTGTGTTTGAGCATCAGTAGTTTTCTTCCCAGACCACATCCCCGTCGGGATCTATGATCCTTAAAAAGTCAGGGGTATCGTTTTCGTGATAGCTTTCATGGATCACTGTAGTCTGCTTGATTATCACAAATCCGTTTTTGGTAAGAAATTCAATGCGCAGTGCAAGATCTTTGTCAAGGTCAAGACCTTTTTCAAGAGTGATCGTATTGCCGTTTTTAACTTCTTTGGTGACATCAAGCGTTTTAAGATCTTCGCCGTTTGTCATATAGGTGACGGTCGCACTTTCTATTTCTTCGCTTTGATCCGGGATAAAGCTGAAAGATCCGCTGTATTTGAGCTTATTGGAATAACTGTGTGAACTGAAACTGAAGTTCATTTCCGGAAGAGGCAGGTACTCCATAAAGAGTTCGCTCGGGAAATCTATGTCTTCGACAATGGTCTTTCCGCTTTCCGTGATCTCGGCATATGATTCTCTGTACGGTTCGTACAGTCCTTTTTTGACCGTTGCTTCAAAGATTCCGCCGGCATTTTTTTGTACAAGCGGGATGATCTCGTCTCCGACCGTGAGAGATACGGTCGTATCGTCCGTGTATTCATTTAAAGTCAAAGAAATATGTACATCCGTTGTACCGGCTTTAAGATCTCCGTTGTCGAATCCGTATGATAAATTTTTTACAAGGCGTTCTTTTTCCTTAAGTTCATCCAGTCTGCTTATTATCCACCTTTGATCGGACTGGATACTGTTTAGCGTTGCCTGAAGTGAATTCAGCTGTCCGTTAACGGTCATAACGCTGAAAAACATTATGATAAGTAAAATAAGCGTTACGGTACTGTAGGCAACGCCTACCGTTGTCCTGGGTTCGGGGATGGAGCTGTGCGTATCCCGAAGCTCACCCTTCGCAACTTTATCAAGATGTCTGTTATAAGCAATTATTCCTGCGATGACCGCTATTACGATTATCACGATGATTATCAGTAAGATGATTGAGATTCCAGCTGCCATTTTTCCCTCCTTGGATCATATATTGAATGATCTTCGAAATTCATTGTAATAACTTCTTGTTACGTCCACCGTGTCTTTGTTTGAAAGTGTGAGCACATATTTCATGGAAAGAGTGGGACGGATCTTTTTTACATGCGACTTTGAGATGATCACAGACTTGCTTATGCGTACAAATTCGGCCGGGTCAAGCATTTCTTCAAGTCTGTACATGCGCTCTCTTGAATAATATGTTTCGTTCATCGTATGTATTTCTATGTTTTTCCCGAATGCTTCTATATATATGACTTCATCGGGCGATAACTTAAGGTGTTCTTTCTTTTCGTTTGAAACGGGCAGAAAATCGGGCCGGTTTAAGTTCTGGCTTATTGTATAATCTGCGTCTTCGGACAGTTCTATGCCGTGGTCCGAAAGAAAGCTTTTTACTTCATCGTAATTTTCGTCGGAAACCGACAGTTTAAACTTCATATGCCGTCCCTCCTTTCTGTTCATCATAATATCAGAGGGCTTTGAAAAAAGATACACTTTGTCCTCAAGATGCATCGAATCGGGGTACAAGTTACACAAATACGGTAAAAGAACACAATATCATATGATATATTGATCGGTTATGTGATAAGATAAGAGAGTATCCTTTTATTTATTCTGGGCGGTGTAAGGGCATGAAAAAAGATTATCTTTCGGGACTTGGATATTGGTTTGCACATTTTTCGGTCGAGATATTGTGCTTTTTTATTCTTTACAATGTTTTTGACATAAGCGAAAACGCATGGTTTTTCTTTTGCATGTTCGATATCTTCGCTTTCGCTTCGCAGCCGTTTCTCGGATATTTTTGCGAAAAGCATATACATTTTATGCCGGGGCCGACAGGCGGATTTTTGCTAATGGCCGGAGCGCTTGTCATATTCTTTACAAGAGACGTTTTTTTCTTACAGCTTATCGGGCTTATCATACTTACGGCGGGCAATGCGCTTGTGCATTTAAGCGGTGCGCTTGAGACGCTTAAAGTATCCGAAGGCGGACTTTCGGAAAGTGCGATCTTCGTGGGCGGCGGGTCATTCGGCCTTATCGCGGGAAGGCTTATCGGAGCGTATGACAGGCTGTTTTTTATACCGCTTATCTGCGAAGCCGTTGCGATAGTGATAATGATAATCCTTGATAAAAGGGTAAAAGAACGCTTCGGTGCCGATGCTTATGATTTTGACAGACACCCAATGAAGCATGAGCTTTCGACGGGGCGTGCGATCGGTATCACGGTCTTTATACTCGCTGCCGTAATCACGGTCAGAAGCTACATAGGCTACGGGCTTCCGACCGCATGGAATTATACGACGGTAAGGATGATCCTTTTATATATCTTTATGGGAAGCGGTAAGATGCTCGGCGGTATACTCTCTGACAGATTCGGAGCAAGGAACATCGGCATGGTAAGCTGTCTTCTGGCGTTGCCCGCGCTGCTTTTCGGCGACAATATAATGTGGCTTTCGCTTATCGGAGTTTTGATGTTTTCGATGACGATGGCGGTTACATTGGGAGGTCTTGTGTCGGTGCTCCCGTCAAATCCGGGTGTCGCCTTCGGTATCACGACGCTTGCGCTTTTGCTCGGCGTTGTACCGACTTTCTTTACAAAGATGCCGTCCCAGTTCATATGCAATATCATGATCGTGATCTTGTCGGTTTTGGCGGCAGCGGGATTGTGGTACACTGTAAACAACAGAAAGAGAAAAAACATTTAGTACGGAGGTGTGTTTATGTCATGTATTCTTGATGTGGGAAATCCCACGGGTATGGTTGTGATCGGAGTCGCTATGATCCTGGTGATCATTGCGATAGTCCTTGCTTTTGTTGCCGGAATAGTGCTCATCGTGATCGCCGTCAGCCGTAATAAGCGTAAGGCCTTAATTACGGCACAGACGCAGCCGACGGAACAGATGCAGCCGGCAGAAGAGACACAGCCGGCAGAGCAGGAAAAAGAAGATAATGTTTAACATTCTTTATGCGCTCATTATAACGATCGTACTCGAGGGAGCGTTAATGCTCCTTCTTACACGGTCGCTTAAATGGGCGCAATATAATCTTTATTGCAATCTTGTCACAAATCCCGTACTTAATCTGTGTCTTATGTTTATACCGTATTTCGCGGCAAAGAAGATCGGATTCGATGCGACGGGCATAGGGCCGTTAAGTCCTGAGGCTCCGATCGTTATGACGCTTTCCTACAATATAACGTTTATCATAGGAGAGATCATCGTGCTCATTACAGAAGGGTTTTTGTACAGACTTTTGACAAAAGAAAGATATTCAAGATGCTTTGCCCTTTCGCTTTTTACCAATGTTTTTTCAATGGCGGCCGGGCTTCTTTTTATACATTTCGGCATATGGTAAGGATACCGAAATATAATCTTTTGCAATATGCGTACATGTGATAGAATGTTTTGGAAACTGATCATTATAAAGGAGAGAGGTTATGGATAATAACACAATAGAAAACAATATCGTTCCCGAAGTTGAGATCGCGGAGAAAAAGACCCATCCGGCCATGCTCGTATTCGGATGGTTATTGATGTTTTTGCTTTCGTACGTACTTTTGATCGTAGGCCAGATCTTAGGGGGATTTGTCGCTCTTATCCCGATCATGACAAGCTCGGATGCATGGATCACGTCGACAATGTATTTTCAGTTTATCGGTATATGGGTCGTATTTATCGTATTCATGCTGATATATAAAAAAGACAGGGCGATAATCTCAAAACTTGGGACAAAGGAAAAAGGAAACAACTTTAAGTTTTTTATGCTGGGTATCTTACTCGGATTTTTGATGAACGGTGTATGTATCCTTGTTGCGTGGCTCAATAAAGACATATACATGTACTATGACGGATTCGATCCGCTCATGCTCATCATCGTGTTTATAGCCGTATTTATACAGTCGTCCGCCGAGGAACTTGTATGCAGAGGCTTCTTGTATCAGAGGCTTATACGTATATATAAGAATCCCTGGGTTGCGATAATATTAAATTCGGCGTTCTTTGGCTGCTTACATCTTATGAATCCGGGCGTTACGTTTCTTTCGATCGTAAACATAGTGGTAGTCGGTATATTTTTCTCACTTTTTGTATATTATTACGATTCGATCTGGGCAGCGATGGCAATGCATGCGGCATGGAACTACTGTCAGAATATCGTGTTCGGTCTTCCCAACAGCGGACAGGTCGTACCGTTTTCGATACTTAAGCTTGATGCATCGACCGCAAAAGACAGCTTCGCGTACAATGTAGGTTTCGGAATAGAAGGCACGCTCTTTGCGGATATCGTTCTTGCGCTCGGATGCGTCGTGCTCATCATACTCGGACAGCGTAAGAAAAAGAAACTTGAAAACGCCGCATGATCATCGGAGGGGGATTGTGAAGATACTTGTTGTGTTACCGGTAAAAGAACACCATAAGGAGCTGTTTTTAAAAAGCGCCCCAAAGGCTGAGTTTATATATGAAGATGCATCGAAAGTCACAAAGGATATGTTAAAAGACGTCGATGCGACAATAGGAAACATCTCGCCTGCCCTTTTGGCGGGATGTGAAAATATCAAATGGGTACAGCTTAATTCGGCAGGTACGGACGGCTATACGGCGGACGGCGTTCTTTCAAAGGACGCCGTACTTACAAACGCCACGGGTGCATACGGGCTTGCGATCTCGGAGCACATGGTGGCGGCGGTCTTATGCATGATGAAGAAGCTTGATCTTTATTCATCAAACATGCGCGCGCACGAATGGAAAGATATGGGCCCGGTCTCTTCGGTATGGGGGTCAAAGACTCTGGTCGTCGGGCTTGGAGATATCGGAGGCGAATTTGCAAAGCGCATGCATGCTCTGGGCAGTTCCGTGACCGCTATAAGGCGCAACAAAGCCGAAAGACCCGATTATGTGGATGCATTGTATCAGATGGACATGCTTGACGAATGCCTTAAGGAAGCCGATATCGTGGCATCCTGCCTTCCCGGCACCAAAGAAACCTATAAGCTTTATGATGCGGATAAGTTTTCAAAGATGAAGGAAGGAGCGTTCTTTTTAAATATAGGACGCGGGACCGCCGTGGATTCCGATGCGCTTTTAAATGCGCTTGACACAGGTCAACTTGCCGGGGCTTCGATCGATGTTACTGATCCCGAGCCGCTTCCGAAAGATCATCCTTTGTGGAATGCAAAGAATCTTTTGATAACTCCCCATGTTTCGGGCGGATATCATCTAAACGAGACCTTTGAAAGGATAGTGGCGATATCGGCCGATAATCTTGCGCGTTTTGTAAGCGGAAAGCCGCTTAAAAACGTCGTGGATCTTGATACGGGATACAGGAAATTCATAAAAAGCGGGGAATAGGCAAGTGATAAAGAATGTGGTTTTGGATATAAGCAATGTGCTTGTGGATTACGACCCCGTGGAATATCTTGTGGGAAAAGGTATTGATGTACCCACGATCAAAAGGATAGTAAAGGCATCGGTGTTAAGCCCATACTGGGAAGCCTTTGAAAGATCCGATCTTACGGAAGAAGAGGCTATGAAGGCCTTTGTAAGCCTCGATCCCGAGATCGAAGACGCTCTCTACAAGGCATATGCCGATATAAGCGGTATGCTTTCCATGAGAAGCTATGCCGTTAACTGGGTCAAAGAACTTAAGAGCGAAGGATATAACGTATATTATCTTTCGAATTATTCAAAGAAGGCTTACGATGAGTGTCCCGAGTCACTTGAGTTTACAAAATACACGGACGGGGGTCTTTTGTCGTATGCCGAAAGACTTACAAAACCGGATCCGAAGTTTTATCGGAGGCTCATTGACCGATACGGTATCATTCCGAATGAATCGCTTTTTATAGATGATTCCGAAGAGAATGTTGAGGTTGCAAAGAACCTCGGATTTAAGGGACATTTATTTAAGTCTTACGAAGAAGCAAAAGAGTTTATAAAAAAAGAAAAATAAAAATTGTCAAAACCCTCTTCACAAATTCGAACAGATGTTCTATAATTGATGTACTTTAAGAGGGTGTGGCAATGGATTTTAAGTATAAGGCGATCGATGTGATCTGCCAGCATACAAAAGAAGGAAATATCATTCCCTTAAAAATCCGTATAAAGGATGAGGAGGGAGAGTATCAGGCCTTTTTGGTAAGGGCCTATAAAGATCTGTCAAAACGCGGAAAGTTCACTCTTCCCAACGGCATCATCGCCACAAACGATATCCTTCCGTTTGCATGCAAGATCGCGGTCTTCGGCAGGGAGCGGGTCATCAACATTTACTATAACCGTAACGACAACATATGGAGGCTGTCGGGTTAAAGTTTTTTCGGGCTTGTCTTAAAGTATCTTTTGTGATAGGATATAGCACAAATAGCAATGACGGAAACAGTAGTATACGATGTAGTCCCAAGAGAGGATGCCATGGCTGGAAGCATC
>JAGCCY010000183.1 GCA_017651385.1 Lachnospiraceae bacterium | reverse complement strand
TAAAGCTGTAAAAGAAGGATTCGCCGGCTTTTGTTACGGTGATCGTAAGCTTCTTATATGTCGCGGGCGGTAAGAATATGGCAAGGAACCTTCTTACTATGACTTCATACACTTTGACGCATCTTTCGTTTAACGAATTCAGATTGTTAAGCCCCTGACCCGTCGGGATGATGGCATAATGATCGGTGATCTGCTTGTCATTTACGTATTTGGATCTTGCAAGCCCCGTATATCCCTTTTTTTCAAGGATAAATTTGGCATATTCAGCCGTGGGGGCGTATCCTGTCAGTCCTCTTAGATTCCGGTCTATGACCTTGGCTACCGCTGTCGAAAGAACTCTTGCATCGGTCCTTGGGTATGTGCAAAGCTTCTTTTCATACAGCTCCTGTACAACGGCAAGCGTTTCATCGGGACTTATCTTAAAAAGCTTTGAGCATTCGTTCTGAAGTTCCGCAAGATTAAAAAGTAACGGCGGGTTCTTGACTTCCTTCTTTTTCTCGATGGATTCAACGAAAGGTTTTTGCTCGGGAATATTGTTTAAATATCCGATGAGTTCTTCGGCGTCTTCTCTTTCTTTAAAGCCCGCGCCCTTATCGCCGTACAATTTCGGGGAATTAAAGTACTTGCTCTTTTCCGTCGCACGCCATTCGCCTTTTGCGTTGAACGAGCCTATGGATAAGTTGCCCAGCACCTTATAAAAAGGAGTTTCGACGAATTTACGTATTTCATTTTCGCGTTCGACTATCATTCCGAGAACACAGGTCATGACTCTGCCCACGGAAATAACGGCCTTGTCCTTTTTAAGAAAGTCCTTGACCGAATAGCCGTATTTAAGTGTTAATGCTCTGGAAAAATTGATACCCATGAGATAATCTTCTTTTGCCCTTAAATAAGCGGCTTTTGCGAGATTATCATATTCGGAGATGTCTTTGGCTTCTTTGATCCCGCGGTTGATCTCCTCTTCGGTCTGCGAATCTATCCAGACACGGCGCTTTGTCTTGCCGGTAACATGAGCTTCCTGGTCGACAAGTCTGTATATATATTCACCTTCGCGTCCGGAGTCGGTACATACATAGATCGTATCGACATCGCTTCTTAAAAGTAAGCCTTTGACTGTATTGAACTGTTTTTGGACGGCGCCTATGATCTCGTACTTCCATTCGTTTTCCTTGGGGATGAACGGTAAAGTATCAAAAGACCATTTTTTGTATTTTTCATCATATGCTTCCGGATAACTCATTGTTACAAGGTGTCCGACACACCATGTGACAACGGCTTCATCCGATTCCATATAGCCGTCGAATGATCTTGTGTTTAATTTGAGAGCCTTGGCAAATTCCTTTGCCACGCTGGGTTTTTCAGCTATATATAAACTTTTTCCCATAAATTACATTCTGTCCAAAAGTACTAAATTGAGGTTTTTGCTTATCTTACCTTCTATCGTAAGCTTTTCGTCGAACCTCGACGACGAAAATACATATATCTCATCGGTTGGAAGCTGAGCCTTATCGGCGCAGAACATCAGCCACTCGAAATCCTCGTATGTAAACATGGGTTTGTCAAAATTGCACACGCCCAAAGATGCCTTTCCTTCTTCGTTGTAGCATACGATATCGATCGTACCGGGTTTCCCGACCCATGTTCCGAATGAATCCGCCTTGATCTTCAACTTGTTCTTTTCGTTAAGCTTTTGCATATATTCAAGGCATACTTCGGGAAAATATCTTTGTGTAAAGGATTTAAGCGCAGGATGAATGATAAGCTTATAGAATTCTTCGGGAGAAGAAAATTCAAGCCTGCTCAGATTTCTGTATAAAAATGTATAAGTAAAATCAACAAAATGATTGCTTATACCGTATATTCCTTTTTGAGCATAATCCCGGCCTTCGGTGTCGACACTGAAAACCTTGTTGACAAGTTCAAGTTCCATAAGGTTCTTGATATATACGCTTATCTTTGCACGCGAAAACCCTGTGTGGTCGTATAACTCGTTTAATTTGTGCTTACCTTCGGCCAGGGCGGAAAGGATCGTATTGTATACGCCCGTTTCACGAAGCTCGCTGCTTACGAGATTAAGGCCCACATCGTGAAGCGGTCCGTTTTGCCTGAGTATTTTTCTTATGATGTTTTCTTTTACGGAAAGCTTTACGTCAAACATGCTCCAAAGCCCCGGAAGACCGCCGAGTATAGACCATGTGTATACACAGTCTTCGTTGGTGTATAAAGAAAAATATTCTCTTAAGTCGGAGAAGCTGAGTTCTTTTAACTTGATAAATCCGGACAGTTCATATGCGGCTTCGCCGATCTTGGACACCATCGAATTTTCAATGAATCCGATCGAAGAGCTCAAAAGGATGATAAGGTATTCCTGATTGTTCCATGAATTATGGATGAAAGAAATAAGCTCATCCATAAATGTGGGACAGGTTTTGATTATGTGCTGGAATTCATCAATGACAATGACCTTTTTCTGTGTGTGTTCTTTGCCCAAAGCGGTAAACACTTCCGAAAATTCGGGATATTTTAAGGTCTTGATGTTTAAAGATGCAAGCCAAAGGCCGAGACGGTATTTCTGCTCTCTCTCCGATGCCGGAAAAGCGCAGTAATAATATCCCGGTTTGTCTTCCATGAATTCTTTGACAAGAGCGGTCTTGCCTGTATAGGGTTCGCCGTACATAACCACGATCTGGCTTTTGCTACGGTCATAATATGTACTTAATTGTTTTAATTCCGAGTTTCTTCCAATGATCATTATAAAATTCCCAATAAATTATATAAGTCTTAACAGAATCTCCTCAAAAGCTTCACAGGAGATCGGCTTAGAAAGATAGTACCCCTGAATATAATCGCAGCCCGCTTTTTTAAGATATTCAAGCTGCTCTTCCGTCTCAACACCTTCCGCAACCGTATCATACCCCAGTCTTTGTGCCATTTCGATGATCGATTCGATGATAACTCTTGTGGAGGTATCGGTTGAGATCGTATCAATAAATGATCTGTCGATCTTAATGGTATCTGCGGGCAGATGCTTTAGATAAGACAGAGAAGAAAAACCCGTACCGAAATCGTCGATCGACATACGTACGCCGAAATCCCTTAATTCATCCATCTTGTCATAAACGGACTGTATATCGTCAATAAGTAAGGATTCGGTGATCTCAAGCTCCAGTTCTTCGGGCTTCATGCCGTATTTGTTGATCGTAGAGATGACCTTGTTTACAAATTCCGGTCTTTTGTACTGTATTGAAGAAATATTGACAGACATTATAAGATCTGAATCAAATTTCTTTTTCCATTCCATAAATGTCTTGATGCTCTGCTCAAGTACCCAGTCTCCTATTACGGTGATCGATCCGTTTCTTTCTGCTATGGGAATGAAAACATCGGGAGGAATGAGCTTTCCCTCATCGTCCTTCCATCTGATCAAAGCCTCAACACCTCTCAGCTTTTGATCATATGCCTTGTAAATGGGCTGGAAGTTAAGATAAAAACTTAAACCGTTGACCGCAAGCTTTAACTTGTTTTCAATGGTAAAAGAAGTTTTAAACTCATTTAATATATCCGAATCGAAATATTTGATCGCGTTTTTGCCGGCATCCTTTGCCTTTAGCATTACGATCTCCGCGCCGTTTATAAGCTCAAGCGCATCGGTTCCCGCTTCTGGATATTCGGACACACCGACGCTTACCGAGAATGTCACGCTGCTTCCGTTTGTAAGTAAAAAAGGCTCTCTTAATCTTTCCTTTATCTCGTTGTATATGGTTTCCACTTCTGAATTGCCCGCGGGTGAATATATCGCTAAAGAGTATATATCTCCGTCAAAACGGGCGCCTATTACGTTATCCCTGCAAAGACCTCTTAAATATATACCGAAATTCTGAATGACTTCATCGCCGTAAATGATACCGATCCCGTCGTTTATCTTATGAAAATCGTCGATATCTATCATCATG
>JAGCCY010000182.1 GCA_017651385.1 Lachnospiraceae bacterium | reverse complement strand
CGGTATTTCCGCGATTGGTATTGCCGAAGGCGCACTTCAGGAAGTTCACGATATGATCCAGAGAATGAGCGAACTTGCGACCAAGGCCGCTACCGGAACAATGACCGATGAAGACAGAATAGCCATAGACAATGAGATCAATCAGCTTAAGGATGAGATAGTAAGAGTATCCGATTCCACTATGTATAACGGCGAAGTTTTGCTTAACGGAAACTTTGATCTTAGAGGTTATACGGACAATGAAAATGTTAAAGTGATCACTTACGGCGATTATGTAAAAAGCGGAGATTATGAGATCACTGCGCTGACCGCAACTTTTGATGCGAAAGGAAATATCGATAAGGACAGCCTTTCGGTTACTTTGGGAGCCGGTTTTCCGAGTGATGTTGAGGTCACTTCAAGCGGAGACAGTGTATTTATAAAGAACGACAACGGTTTTGAAATGGAATTGCAGATAAAGCAGCCTGTCAGCGGTGAATCTGTAGCCCTTGATATCACAGGTCTCGGCGCTATGGGAGTACAGATCGGAACAAACGAAGGACAGGTTCTTGATGTAAGGATTCCCACACTTAACTTAAGATCTTTGGGAATAGACAAAGTTGATTGTAAGACTCAGGAAAATGCCGGAGAATTTATGGAAAGAGTAAAAGGTGCTCTTCAGTATGTGAGCAACGCAAGAAGCACATTGGGTGCTTACGAAAACCGTCTCGATCATACAGTTAAAACACTCGATCTTTCCGCAGAAAATATGACAGCAGCATATTCAAGGATCATGGATACGGATATGGCCAAGGAAATGAGCGAATATTCAAAGAATCAGGTGCTCGTTCAGGCCGGAACATCAATGCTTGCACAGGCAAACGAAAGACCCGCACAGGTTCTTCAGCTTTTGCAGTAGGCAGGCGTACGGCATCGTGATATTTGGGTTTTACCTTAAATTCGATGCGCACAAGGAAGGGGTAAATTATGACAAAGGAGAAAATCAGAGCATTCACTTACAGGATTTCGAAAGCCAATAAAACGGAGATGATAGCCATTCTCTATGATATCGGTATCGAATATTTAAACGAAGCGGAAAAATCACTTGCCAAAGATGATAAGACCGCATTCAGAAATGACTTAAACCGGGCGAGAGGTGCGGTTAAAGAACTCATGGCTTCGGTCAACACTGAAACGGGTCTCGGAAAGAATTTCTTAAATATTTATATTTATTGCAATTCCGAACTTACCAAGGCATTTCTGAACTTCGATAAAGAGCATATAGATAACGTAAAAGAAATATTTACGGAACTTTCGGAGGCATATAACAGAGTATGTAAGATGGATGTTTCGGGTCCTGTTATGGGCAACACCGAAACGGTATATTCGGGACTCACATATAACAGGTCGCTACTTTCAAATCTGTCGTCCGATGTTTCAAAAAACAGAGGGTATCTTGCCTGACACTAATATAAATAGGTAGCAACAGAGTAAAAAATTACTCTTATTGACACACTTTAAATCAGCACGGAAAGCGGTTCTCAAAGATCTTTTGAGGACCGTTTTTTAATTTGAGTTGTTCATATCTAACAAATTTATAAAATTTAAAAAAAACATATTTACAAAATAAAATCATGTAAATATAATCGGGTTTACAACTCATGAGCAAGTAATATTTACAGGTGGTGATGAGGTTGAGCAGTTTTTAACAATACTAATGTTTTTGGTATTGGCTCTGGCTATAGTCATTGATGTTTGGAAGCATAAAATTCCGAACGATCTTCTGATGATCCTTCTGGTCATCAATCTGATTTCCGTTCATACGTTAAACGTTGATTTGGAATTAACATTCGAGGGGATGTTTTGGCGAAGTTGCCAAATGGTGTTGATCTTAGGGATTCTTTTCCCGTTTTTCTCGATCGGTGCCATTGGCGCGGGGGATGTTAAACTTATACTGATCTCGGCATTGGTAATGAAAAAACCGATATTATTCTTTTTTACGATATTTGCTATCGCAGCCGTTATTTCAGTTATTAAGTTGTTTCTAATCAATAAAAAGCATAGACGGTTTAAATATCTCACTCTTTACGTTAAGAATTTAATCCTTACAAAAGCGATCGGTCCATATATTGATTATGGATTGAAAAGTGAGCATAAAGTGGAGTATTCCGTTCATCTAAGCATACCGGTTTTTTTGGCTGCGGTTTTCTGTTTTGCCTTCTTTTGACAACCGGAAAAGGAGAACATAATCATGACACAAACGATTTTTGCAATTTGTGACGGGGAAAGGGATTACGCTGAAAAGTTTTACGAATTCGCACATAAAAAAGAAGCCGACGGCTTCAAGGTTGTTCTTTTTACTGAATACGAAGAATGTAAATTATTCATGGAAAAGAACAGAATAGGAATATTACTGATTTCGGAAGATTTTGTGAAAAACGAAAAGGACGCTGTAAACGCCGAAAACACAATAATCCTTGTAAAAGAAAAGTTAACGATATACAACGGCGACGCTTCGATATATAAATATCAATCCGCCGATACGATACTTAAAAAGGTTCTTGATTATTGCGCAGAGAAAAATGCGCCGGTATTCAGGCGCAATTGCGAAAAACCTCTTTCGATAATAGGCATATATTCACCTGTAAAAAGAGCGTTTCAAACCACATTTGCAATCACATTGGGCCAGATACTTGCAACCAAGGGCAAGACACTGTATCTGAATTTTGAAGGTTTCTCAGGATTTGATTCGATGATGGCATCCAAGAATAAAGCAAATCTTATGGACCTTATGTATTATTGGTTGTGTCCCGATGTTAATTTCAGCTTAAAACTTGAAAGTACCATCGAGCATATAGGAGGACTTGATTATGTTCCTCCGGTGCATTCTTTTATGAATTTTGAAGGAATAAGCGCCAAACAATGGATAGATTTTATTAATTCTTTTGAAGAACATTCGGATTATGAATATCTGATCCTGGATCTTTCCGAAAACGTTACGGGACTGTTTGATATATTGAGTCTTTGCAAAATGGTCTATACAGTAACGGACGACAGACGGATATCGACGGCAAAGATCAGTCAGTATGAAGCCCTGTTGTATGAAAACTGTAAAGATGACGTTATAGATAAGACTAAAAAATTTAAAATACCCGTATTCAGGGAAATACCGGAGGATTTCGACAGACTTCCGTATTCCGAGCTTGCAAGGTATATAAAAAAGGAACTTGAATTTGAGGAAAAACGGGATAAGGAAGATTGGAACGTTATATGACAAAGCGCGAAGAATTAAGGCATAAAGCCTTGTCGGAAACGGTAGGGCGAATCGATTTTGCGGATGATCTTGATGAAAAAGACATATACGAATGTATCGATGATGTTTTAATGGGGATTGAAGAGCGACGTCTGTTTACACCGGCCGAGATCCTTAAAGTAAGAGAAGAAGTATTTGCATCATTAAGAAAAATGGATATTCTTCAGGAGTATCTGGACGACGAAGAGGTTACCGAGATCATGGTAAACGGCTACGACAAGATATTCATCGAAAAAGAGGGACGTCTTTTTGAAACCGGAAAAACCTTTGATTCACAGCAAAAACTTGAAGATATAATCCAGCAGATGGTTGCTTCGTGTAACAGAAGCGTCAATGAAACAAGTCCCATAGCGGATGCAAGACTGCCTTCAGGAGAGCGCGTAAATGTTGTGCTTCCGCCGATCGCATTGAACGGTCCGATCGTAACGATAAGGCGGTTTCCGAAACATCCGATAACTATGAAAAAACTTATAGAATTGGGATCAGTTACAAAAGAAGCCGCTATATTTTTAAAAGAACTGGTGGTAGCAAGATACAATATCTTCATTTCGGGAGGAACGGGTTCGGGAAAAACGACATTTTTGAATGCGCTTTCACAATACATCCCGGCTGATGAAAGAATTGTTACGATCGAAGACAGTGCGGAATTAAAGCTTCTTGATGCGGAAAATCTTGTAAGACTTGAAACCAGAAATGCAAATATCGAAGGCTGCGAACCGATCACGATCCGGGATCTAATCAAAACCGCATTAAGGATGCGCCCTGAGCGAGTGATAGTCGGAGAGGTAAGAGGTCCTGAGGCAATGGATATGCTGCAGGCTATGAATACCGGACATGACGGTTCGTTGTCGACAGGACATTCAAACAGCACAAAAGATATGCTTGCCCGTCTTGAGACAATGGTGCTTATGGGTATGGAGATACCGCTGGCTGCCGTACGGGGACAGATATCAAGCGGCATAGATATAATGGTACATCTCGGAAGAATGAGAGACAGATCGAGAAAAGTACTTGAAATATCTGAAATAAAAGGGTTGGAAGGAGGCGAGATATTATTAAATACACTCTATTTATATGAGAAAGGCCAACTTGTAAAAAAGAACGATCTTTTGAATAAAGAAAAAATGAGAAAGGTCTATTCGGAATAATGAGAAGGTATAATGAATACAAATACTCTTTTTGGGAGATGACGGGAGTCATTTCTTTGTATTTGACAATTCTGGCACTTGTTTCTTATTTATTTTATCAATCAGTTTTATTCTTTTTTATCTCTGCAACAACTATTCCTATTTTTTTAAAAGTATATAAAAAAGGGCTTATCCGAAAGCAAAAAGAACAGCTTTCGGAAGAATTTGCCGAGACTTTATACAGTGTCAACGCAAATATAAAAGCGGGATATGCATTGGAAAATGCATTTGTGGAAGCAGGAAAAGACATAGAGTTGTTCTATGGCGAAAAAAGTCTTATGGCAGAGGAGATCAGATACATTAAAAAT
>JAGCCY010000020.1 GCA_017651385.1 Lachnospiraceae bacterium | reverse complement strand
TGGGAACCTCTGCGCCGCCTACCTGTACAAACTCAAGAATGAGTTAAGATCTACTTCACCGTCTGCCACAACACGGTTAGCGACTGCGAGTTCAACGTTTATGTACTCTACTTTGATGTTCTCGCCTCTGGCTGCAAGCTCTTCGTTAAGGGCATCCCAGATACGGTTTTCATCGGATGAAGTTATTTGTATAATATCCGCTGCTTATTATGAGGTATAAGAAAAATCAATATTTACACGGAGTATTTTCTCCATTCGCATGTCTTTGAATCGATTATCAAAAACGCAGATTCCCCGATCTGTCTGCCGTCTCTGTAGGTCGAAAAAACGTCGGTCGATATGACTCTTTTGTCTTCATATATCTCTTCGACGGGAGTATGACCCACAACCTGGATAAACGGTTCCCTGACCCAGACGTCTTTATTGTTCATCTGAGGGCGATACCAAAGAGGCGAGTCGTTCGCCCAGAGTCTTTCACGATTTAATGTATTTATGAAAGATATGACGGTATCGATATCATCCGCATATTCCTTGTGTTTTTTTACTATCTCTTTTACAAAGCCGGCTTTAAGACCCGCATGTGAAAAGATCACATTGTCGATCCTCTGCACAAAGGCAAGGCGTTTGTTCCATAAAAGCTCAGCCTCAAGCTCGTACAGCATCTTGCATACCGTCGCCTCGGCATAGACCGAGTACCCCGATTCAAGCTGTCCCCAGGCATAACAGACATCGTGATTGCCGTAACACCATCTTGTCGACTCAAAGTCTTTGGAAAACTTTAAAGCACGCTTATATGTCTCTTCATAAAGATCCGTGTTATATTCCATGTTCCAGTCATCGGAAATATCCATTAGACAGACAGCAGAATCGGCGGCCCCGCTTATAAGGGCCGCCTCAGCTTTGTCAAATATCCACGGTTTTAAATGTACATCGGGGATTACGAGGATCTTCATAATATAATTCCTTGTGTTCTTTACCCTATTGTGTGATTTCTAAGCCCCTCAACGATATCGGATACGCGTCCGATAACTTCATCGACTTTGCGGCGGGCATCGTTGATCTTACTCTGCACCACGAGATCTGAAATAAAGTCGTCAAAGAAGTAATCCGCAAAGCCCCAGAAACCGTCCACGCCGAAATCATAACCCGAGACATCGGCAACGTCGTTTAATTCGCGGCTGAAATTTTTAAGATCGTATCTGGCACGCTGTATGCAGTCTCTTGCTCTGTTGACCTTTGAATGTTTGATAAATGTCGAGATCAGACCACCGCCCAGGATATCATATATGCCCCAGCCTCTGGCTTTATTGAGCTCGTTTCTTGCTTCACGTAAGCTGTAAAGCGCCTGCTCGCCGGCAACGATCGCTTCTTCTCTTTCTTTTGAATGATTGTATATAGTGTTGTCGTAATAACTCATGTCCATCCTCCTATACAGATAAGTCGATTGCTCTCTATCTGTATATCATTATATTTACGGTCCTATGTCCGTTAAATGATCAATTCTGCGAAATAGACAAGGTTATTTCACATATATTTAACGATATTCGCTTTTATAAAGCTCAATACCCTCTTTTAATCTGTTTAAACCGTCTTCGATGACCGCCCTCTGTGTTGCAAGGTTCATCCTTAAAAAATCCCTGCCGGTCTCGCCGTATTCAATGCCTTCGGAAACATAAAGTCCCGTTTTTTCTCTTATAAAGTCCGAAAGACGGGTCTTATCGCCTTTAAGCTTTGATGCATCTATCCATAAAAGGTAAGTTGCTTCGCCGTGGACCGCACTTATACCGTCGATCTCGTTATTGATAAATTCTTCGGCAGCCTTTCTGTTTTCACAAAGATATTCCTTAAGTTCATCAAGCCAAAGACCGCCTTCACCGAAAGCCGATATCGCCGCGGTTACCGCAAACGCATTGGGTTCTGCTACCTCATCGGTATTGATACCTCTCCAGACTTTATGGCGGAGTACCGGATTCGGAACAAAGATCGCAGCGGTCTGAAGACCCGCAATATTAAAAGCCTTAGTGGGTGCGATACATGTGATGCTTATATCGCGGCATATATCCGAAGCCGAAGCAAACGCATTATATTCAAACCCCGGAAGCGTAAGATCGCAATGTATCTCGTCGGAAATGACCGTAACCGAGTATTTGGCACAAAGTTCTCCGACTTTCGCAAGAGTTTCTTTGTCCCATATCTTTCCGACCGGATTGTGAGGATTGCAAAGTATCATGAGCGTGGTCTGCGGATCGGAAAGTTTCTTTTCAAGATCCGAAAAGTCCATGCTGTAATTGCCGTTTTCGTATTTAAGCGGGCTCTCAAGCACCCTGCACCCGTTATTGATGATACTGTTAAAAAAAATGTTGTAGACAGGCGTCTGGATTACAACGTTTTCATTGGGAGTGGTGAGTTTTCTGACTATCGATGAGATCGCGGGTACCACACCCGTACAGAACATGAGCCACTCACGGTTTATGCGTGTATTGTGGCGTCTTGCCCACCAGCTTATATATGCGTCATACCACTCGTCGGGTACTTCGGTATAACCGAAAACCCCGTGCTTAAGACGTCTCGACAAGGCATCGCGGATCTCGGGAGCGGTCTTAAAATCCATATCCGCAACCCACATCGGAAGCTCATTGTCTTTAACATTCCATTTCATGGAATCGGTGCCGCGTCTGTCTACAGGTTTGTCAAAGTCATATGCCATATCATATCCTTATGCCCGGGTAAAAGAACACAGGTACTTCACACCTTAATGCGTTAAGATCCGGGACTTTGTGCAGATCGTAAAAAACTTATTGTCACTCTTCGGGAATCCACTCGGGGCGCGGAGACTCTTTATCGATCTTATCGCAGTTTATAACTGTTCGCGATGCATCTACACGCTTCTTTTCCATGATGAGCTCTCCGATCTCGGGAGCATTTATAGTACCGGAAATCGGATTGAACACACTGTCGATCTTAGTGGTAATGTCTGCGGTTACCGTCGAATACTCAAATGCAAGATCGGTGTCCACTAACTTACAGTTCTCAAGGATCAGGTTGTCCATATAGCACATACCCTGATTGCTTTCGATCGTACAGTTTACGAATTTGACATTCTTTGAATTCCAGCCCAGATACTCACCGGAAATATAGGAATCGTATACAGTGACATTTTCGCAGTTCCAGAACGAATCCTTGGAGATGAGTCTTGAATTTCTGATAACGGCATTTTTACCGCCGTCAAAGAAGTAATTACCGTCGAGAGTCAGATTATCGACTTCGAGATTTTCGGAATTCATTGCAAAGTAATCGCCTTTTGCGATAACATTTTTAAGCTTGATGTTTTTAC
>JAGCCY010000181.1 GCA_017651385.1 Lachnospiraceae bacterium | reverse complement strand
TCTTAAAGGATGGTTTAATCGTGCGCTGTTAATCTTATTACAGCGTGAGGGATACGAAAGGAGAGATGAACAATGATCACAATGATCTCACTTATATTTTTTGTAGCTGTATTCGGTAAACTTTTATTTTTCGCATTAAAGGTAGGCTGGGGAATAATGAAGTTCGTGCTTTATCTTTTGTTGCTCCCCGCTATCGTGCTCGGCCTTATATTCGGCGGCCTGGCTTATATAGCCTTACCGGTCCTGATCATCATAGGCATCGCGAGCCTTGTAAAGACCGCCTGACAAGTAAAAGAAACAGACAAAAAAGAATCGGGAAACCGGTTCTTTTTTTGTACTGTTTACAGGGATTTGTGCTATTATAATTAGTGGCTTAGCCATGACTGACATAAGTAAGGACAGATAAAAACACAATGGATACTTTACGAGATCTTAAAATCGGACAGTCTGCGATAATAACCGCAGTAAACGGCGAGGGAGCTTTAAGGCAGCATCTTCTGGACATGGGTGTGATCCCCGGAACGGAAGTTACTCTTGTAAAATATGCACCCATGGGCGATCCCATGGAGATAACGATCCACGGATACAAGCTTACGTTAAGGCTTGTGGAAGCCGACAAGATAGAAGTCAGGGAACTGACCGAAGAAGACAGAAAAGAAGAGACCGTAAAAGCGGAATCCGACGATATCAACGAACTTGACGGACGCATTGAAGCGGACGAAAAGAAAAAGAAAGACGATAAAAAAGAGACAAGGATCATCATCCATCCGGGTCTCGGCGAAGAGAAATATCATAAATATCATTATCCGAGTCTTATAAATCCCATGCCCGAAGGGCAGATCTTAAAATTTGCACTGGTGGGCAATCAAAACAGCGGAAAAACAACTCTTTTTAATCAGCTTACCGGATCGAACCAGCATGTGGGCAACTTCCCGGGTGTAACGGTAGACAGAAAGGACGGCGCGATCAGGGGTTATCCGGAGACTATAGTTACCGATCTTCCGGGTATATATTCAATGTCTCCGTACAGTAACGAAGAGCTTGTGTCGCGTGACTTTGTGTTGCAGGAAAAGCCGGACTGTATCATCAATATAGTGGATGTCACCAACATAGAGCGAAATCTTTATCTTACGATGCAGCTTCTTGAGATGGACGTACCCGTTGTGGTAGCGCTCAACATGATGGATGAGCTTACCGAAAACGGGGGCACGATCTTCATAAACAGGTTGGAGAAGATGCTCGGTGTTCCGGTCATCCCGATCTCCGCAGCGCATAACCAGGGTATTGAAGAGCTTATAAAGCATGCCATACACATAGCAAGATATCAGGAAAAGCCTTTAAAACAGGATTTCTGTGATGAAAAGGATCACGGCGGTGCCGTACACAGAGGTATCCATGCGATCGCACATTTTATCAAAGATCACGCGGTCAAGGAAGGTCTTCCCGTAAGATTTACGACCACCAAGGTCATCGAAGGCGATAAGCGCATCATAAAACAGCTTTCTTTGGAAGAAAACGAGCTTGAGACCATAGAGCACATCGTCATTCAGATGGAGAAAGAACGAAATCTCGACAGGACCGCGGCTATCGCGGATATGCGCTTTACATACATCAAAAAAGTCTGCGATCTTACCGTTAAAAAGCCCAAGGAAAGCAAAGGACGTTTAAGAAGCGAGAAGATAGATAAGATACTTACGGGTAAATATACTGCGATCCCGACTTTTATCATTATCATGGCACTTATGTTTTTCTTAACGTTCAATGTTATCGGCGGGGGGCTTCAGGCGCTGCTTGAGGCGGGAATAGACAAGCTTACGGTGCTCACGGACGATCTTCTTACCGCGGCAAATGTAAACGATACGCTTCACAGTCTTATCATAGACGGCATATTTGCGGGTCTTGGAAGTGTACTAAGCTTCGTGCCCATAATAGTGACTCTGTTTTTCTTCTTATCACTTATGGAGGACAGCGGTTATATAGCAAGAGTTGCCTTTGTGATGGATAAGCTCTTACGAAAGATCGGTCTTTCGGGAAGAAGCATCGTGCCGCTTCTTATCGGCTTCGGCTGTACCGTTCCCGCGGTAATGTCCACGCGTACGCTTCCAAGTGAGCGTGATCGCCGCATGACCATACTGCTGACGCCTTTTATGAGCTGTACGGCGAAGCTTCCGATATATGCGTTCTTTGTAAACGCGTTCTTTCCCCGCTATAAAGCCCTTATCATGACGGGCCTTTACCTTATGGGCATAATCGTGGGCATCCTGGTAGCGATACTGTACAGAAGGACTCTTTTTAAGGGCGAAGCAGTTCCGTTTGTAATGGAACTTCCCGATTACAGGGTTCCCGGAGCTAAGAATGTTTTCATGCTCTTGTGGGAGAAGGCGAAGGATTTTATATCGAGAGCATTTTCGATCATCCTGATCGCGACGATAATCATCTGGCTTTTGCAGAGTTTTGATTTCTCGTTTAACCTTGTTTCGGATTCGAAAGACAGTATCCTTGCTTTTGTGGCAAGCATATTCGTGCCTTTATTAAAGCCAATAGGGCTTGGAGACTGGAGGATATGTACGGCGCTCATCTCGGGCTTTATGGCGAAGGAGAGCGTTGTCTCGACACTTGAGGTTTTGTTCGGCGGCGGCATCACGACCACGATCTCGGCGGCTTCCGCGGCATCGCTTCTTGTTTTTTCGCTTTTGTACTCGCCTTGTGTTGCAGCCATCGCTTCCATACGGCGCGAAATGGGCCGTAAATGGGCTTTGGTCGTAGTCATATGGCAATGCGTCGTAGCATGGATCGCATCGCTTTTGGTATATCTGATAGTTTCATAATATGAGGGAATCGTAATTTAATACGGAGGAGATATGGCAAGAGTTATCAACGCTCTGATAGTCCTTTTTGAATTTATAGGACTTTCACGGAGTTTTAAGGAAAGAAAGATCCAATTTGTGTATTACTATACACAGATCTCCAATCTGATCGCCACGGCATCGGCGATACTGCTTCTGATCTTTGGGCTTAAAAAGCCCGTTGAAGTGTTAAGGCTTACATCGACCGC
>JAGCCY010000180.1 GCA_017651385.1 Lachnospiraceae bacterium | reverse complement strand
CATTGGGAAGCCTCTATGCACTTTTTGCCGGTGAAGATAAAAAAATACGGTTTCTCCCGTTAAGAGCTCTGTCCTGTGTTTTTTTGGCCGCCTTATTGTTTCAGTCTGCCCGTTTTTATATGGATTATTGCTACGGAAGCGCAGGGGCCGGGGAACTTACCGCATCATTTGAAAAAGGTGTTTTAAAGGGCACAAGAACTTTACCGGGACTGGTGGATATTATCGAAGGACTTGAGGATAACGTACACTCAGACAACTTATCCGGCCGGGAAGTCATAACCTGGGGCGACATACCTCTTATGGGTTTTGTGCTTGATATGCCTACCGCATTTTCAACAGGGTGGCCGGATCTTACAAGTTTTTCGGAAGATACGTTTGTAAAAGAGTTAAGTACAATGGATAAGCCTGTGATAATAGTAAACAGATGGTTTTCCGGAGGGGATCCGTTAAACCCCGAAGTCTGGCAGTATTCGAAGAAAGCGGAGCTTTTAAGTGACTTTATGAACGAAAAAAATTACCGGCTTTCTTTTGAAAACGATAAATTCAGGGTATATCTGGCAGATTAGGACGATAGTAAGGGTTCTTACCGGGTTTTGCAAAAAACCTAAGTTAATGTTATAATTATAAAGGCGTTTTCCGCCAATCTACATAAGAACGCTTAAGGTTTTTTAGGCTTAGCCTATACCTTTTGCACACAATAGCGGGGATTAAAATGGAAGTATACGCAGAAGAAGTCAATCAGGTTGAAACCTGGAACGAGCTTACGCTGGTGTACAATTCGGCTCTTAAGGAGATTAATACCAGGCTTGAGATATTGAATGATGAATTTCAGCATGTTCATCAGTACAATCCCATTGAGCATATCAAATCAAGACTCAAGACTCCGGAAAGTATAGTTAAAAAGCTTAAGAAATACGGACAGGAATCCACCATAGAAAACATGGTGGAGTATGTTAACGATATAGCGGGTATCAGGATAATCTGCAGTTTCACGAACGATATATACAGGATAGCCGAAATGCTTTCCAGCCAGTCGGATATTAAGGTCATTGAGGTTAAGGATTATATCAAAAATCCGAAAGCTTCAGGTTATAAGAGTTATCATATGCTTGTAACAATACCAATATTTCTTTCCGACAGGATAGTCGATACAATGGTTGAGATACAGATCAGGACCGTAGCAATGGATTTCTGGGCCAGCCTTGAGCATAAGATAAATTATAAGTTCGAAGGCAACATACCCGAAAACCTGCAGAACGAATTGATCGAATGCGCACATATGGTATCAAGTCTTGACGATCGAATGCTTTCCATCAATGAGGAAGTCAGAAAATTTGAAGCGGCCGAGGCAGAAGTCGAAGAGGTTAAATAACTATGTTTGGAGGATCTTTAATGGACAGTTTTATGGATAAGATAGCTCAGAAGTTTTCAAGTCAGGATGTCATCCGTGCCAATTCTGAAGCTGAAGCAAAAGAACTTGAAGCGGCAAAAGAAAAAATTACAGAGTATGAGAACATCCTTTCCGAGATAAGACGACTCAATCTTAAGAGTGTCGAGACGAACGAGATCACAAACCAGCTTGTGCAGTCGAGTGTTGAAAAACTTGAAGAATACAGGATTCAGGGTGTCGGCAAGGATTATACGGAAGATATTGAAAGCATTAAGTCTTCCATTAAGGATCAGGAAGATTATATTCATAAGGAAAATGTCCGTGTATACAGAAACGTGCAGGCTTCGATCGTGGATGAATTAAAACTTCAGACCGAAGCGTTAAGCATCCAGAACAAGGCACTTGAGAGAAAACTTAAAGGTATTAAACCGGTTGCCATTATCGGCCTTGTATTCAGCGGCATCACAATGCTTGCTGCAGTGGCATATGTTCTTTTCGATATTGTAGGTATCGCATTTTAGTGACATAAAGCTTATGTTCCGACCGGATCGGTTTTATAAAGAGTCGCTGTAAGGCGACTCTTTTTGTGAATAATATGGATAAGATTTTCTTTCACATTGACGTTAATTCGGCATTCCTAAGCTGGAGCGCCGTATACAGATTATCTCAGGGCGCTGATATCGACCTTCGTGATATACCTTCCATAATCGGAGGAGACAGGGAAAAGCGTCACGGTATTGTGCTGGCAAAATCCATTCCGGCCAAAAAGTACGGAATCGTTACGGCGGAGCCGATCGTAAATGCTCTTCGTAAGTATCCCGGGCTTGTGATCGAGCCGCCGGATTTTACGATATATTCAAAGATGAGCCGGGCGATGATGGATTACCTTCATACCTTAACGTCGGATATAGAGCAGGCGAGTATCGATGAGTGTTATCTTGATTTTACGCCTATAAGACATATGTATTCTTCACCGGAAGAATGCGCTTTGATGATAAGAAATCACATAAGAGAGAATCTCGGGTTTACGGTCAATGTCGGGATATCGGACAAAAAAGTATTGGCCAAAATGGCATCCGATTTTCAAAAGCCCGATAAAACACATACATTGTATACTTATGAAATAGAAAAAAAGATGTGGCCGCTTCCTGTCGGTGAACTTTTTCTTTGCGGAAAGAGTGCCAGGACCACACTTAAAAAACTGGGGATCGATACCATAGGCGATCTCGCCAAGACCGACAGGAATGTTTTAAAAGCCAATATGAAAAGCCACGGAGAACTACTGTGGGAATTTGCAAACGGTATAGATGATTCCGTCGTGGTAACCGAGCCCGATGAGGTCAAGGGTGTGGGCAATTCTACAACGGTGGAACACGATGTAACGGACAGGGCAGAAGCTTCATCGGTTCTTTACGATCTTTGCGTATCCGTATCAAACAGGCTTAAAAAGCATGGTTTCAGGGCAGGACTTGTAACGGTGGAGATAAAGTACGCGACGTTTAAAAGCGTATCAAGACAGAGTATCCTGAACACACCCATACATACCGCAAAAGCATTGCATGAAGCGTGTATGCCGCTTTTTGATACTTTATGGAACGGTGAGCCTATAAGGCTTCTGGGAGTCAGGACTTCGAAACTTTCCGATGAAAGCGAACCGGTCCAGTTAAGTCTTTTTGATATGGAAGGTGAGGAACCTGCAAAGATCATCAAGGATTCGGCCAAAGAAGAGAAGCTTGAAGAGGCCCTTCTGAAAATACGGGAAAAATTTGGTAAAGATGCTATAAGAAAGGGAAATATCCGGGATCAGTAATGAAAAGGAAAATATTGAAGGCAGTCATATTGAGCATTATAGGAATTCTTCTTGCAGCTGTTTTATTTATAGCAGTTGTATATGTGCTTATTCCCAATATAAAGGAAAAGAAACTAAGAGAAGCTTTGGAGGAAGAGGCAAGGATCGCGGAAGAGGAAAGGCTTAACCTCTTTTCGGAGGATTTGTCGCGTTTTTCGATCGAGGAGTATGACGGAGTTTTTATCTCAATGACTGAAGCATCGGATTGGAGTATGGATTTATTTCTCGGATATATAGGGGTCAATGTTTTAAAGGCAGATGTTATAGTAAACAGCGCGGATGAGTTCACACAATTATGGAAAGCGGCAGAGGATTCGGGTAATGATATTTCGTATTGTGTCTTTATAATGGATCCGAACAAACTCTATAAAGCTTTGGAACCAAACGTTGACGCAACAGACGAAACGGAGGGTGAACCGGAAGTAACTTATGAACTCTCCGTTGATCTTGATGAGATTTTCGGAGAAAATCCTGACACGGAATTCAGAGTCTTTATGCCTTTTTATGAGATCGGATATTGGGAAGACCTGACGGAAGCTTCTTTTGCCGAGACCCTTATGCGATACAGGGAAGTGCTTTTGAAACTTGCATCATACAAAAATGTGGTACTTGCCAACTTTTCGGGATATGACTGGCTTACCCAAAATCCGCATCAATTTAATGAAAAGGGCGGAATTACAGCAAAATCCGCAGAAACTTTTTTCCTTTATACATACAGAGATTATTGGGTGATCGATGAAAAAAAGGTCAGCGGATCAATTGCATTGATGCAGGATAATCTTTGGTTTGCAGATCCGGAGCCCGTAGAAAAACATTGGTATGACATATTCAAGCGGGAAGAGGAAGAACCTTCCGTAAAACCATATTCTTATCCCGGCTGGGAAGAATACGATGTTGTATTTTT
>JAGCCY010000179.1 GCA_017651385.1 Lachnospiraceae bacterium | reverse complement strand
TTCGCAGGCGATCCCGTTTGGGTAACCGAGTCTATCGGTGGTGTTGGTGTTGACGGACGTCACATGGTTACAAAGATGAGCTTCCGTTACTTACATACACTTGAGAACTTAGGTGCAGCTCCCGAGCCCAACCTTACAGTTCTTTGGTCCACAAGACTTCCCGAAAACTTCAAGAAGTTCTGTGCTAAGATTTCCATCACAACATCTTCTATCCAGTACGAGAACGATGACCTCATGAGAGTTACTCACGGTGATGACTACGGTATCGCTTGCTGCGTATCTTCTATGAGAATCGGTAAGGAAATGCAGTTCTTCGGAGCACGTGCTAACCTTGCTAAGTGTCTCCTTTACGCATTAAACGGTGGTGTTGATGAAGTTACCAAGAAGCAGGTTGGTCCTAAGTATCGTCCTGTTGAAGGTGACTACCTTGACTACGATGACGTTATGGCTAAGTACACCGATATGATGGAATGGCTTGCAGATGTTTACGTTAACACTCTTAACGTTATCCACTACATGCACGATAAGTACTGCTATGAAAGAGCTCAGATGGCTCTTCACGACAGAGACGTTCGCCGTTACTTCGCAACAGGTATGGCAGGTCTTTCTGTTGTTGCTGACTCCTTATCAGCTATTAAGTATGCTAAGGTTAAAGTTATACGTGACGAAGACGGTATCATCACCGACTTCGAGACCACAGGTGACTTCCCTAAATATGGTAACGATGATGATCGTGTTGACTCCATTGCTACAGAACTTGTACACAAGTTCATGACAATGATCAGAAGACATCACACCTACAGAGAAGGCTTCCCTACAATGTCAGTTCTTACAATTACCTCTAACGTTACATATGGTAAGGCTACAGGTAATACACCTGACGGACGTAGAAAAGGCCAGCCTTTCGCTCCCGGTGCTAACCCGATGCATCAGCGTGATACTCACGGTGCAGTTGCTTCTCTTTCTTCAGTTGCTAAGCTTCCTTTCATGGATTCTCAGGACGGTATCTCCAATACCTTCACTATTATCCCCGGAGCACTCGGCAAGGAAGATCAGATCTTTGCAGGTGATATCGACATCGATTTAAACAAATAATCTAAGATTTAAGGAGGTGCTTCCTATGGACGCAAAAGGTATGGATCAAAACGCTATGATCGACGACCTTGTTAAGATGCTCGATTCGGGCATGGCAAACGGAGTCGGACATGTAAATGTTGATTATAACGAAAACGCCGCACCCAAGACAGTTGAAACCATGGGGTGCACAGATTGTTCCAGAACGCCTTTGGCCTGCAGTGTTCCTACACTGCACCAGGGTCTGGACGCATATGAATAAAGGATCGCTGCCGATCCGGCAATCGATCCGCTAAAGCAATTTACAAAATAAGGAGGAAAAAACAATGGCAGCAGCAAGTGCAGCACAGGTTACAAACCTTGTATCATTACTTGACGGCTATGTAACAAAAGGTGGCCATCACCTTAATGTTAATGTATTAAACAGAGATACTCTTATTGATGCTCAGGCTCATCCCGAGAACTATCCTCAGCTTACGATCCGCGTATCCGGATACGCTGTTAACTTCATTAAGTTAACACCCGAACAGCAGGCAGATGTTATCTCCCGTACATTCCACGAAGCTATCTAATCAAGTACTTACAAGCCCGGAGATAATTCCGGGCTTGTTTTGTATTAAAACCTAACGAAAGAAGGATAAACTATGCAGGGAAGAATCCATTCACTACAAAGTTTCGGTACAGTAGACGGCCCCGGAGTAAGATATGTGGTATTCTTACAAGGCTGTCCCATGAGATGCCTCTATTGTCACAATCCCGACACCTGGGAAGTCAATGCCGGCGAGCTTATGGATACAGACTATATTATCGAACAATTTGAACGTAATCGCGGTTTCTATAACGGCGGCGGTATAACCGTTACAGGCGGTGAACCTTTGGTGCAGATCGATTTTGTGACCGAATTGTTCGAAAAAGCCAAAGAAAAAGATATTAATACCTGCATTGACAGTTCAGGTATAACCTTCAATCCCTCAAATCCCGACATACTTGCCAAATTTGACAGACTTATGAAGGTTACGGATCTTGTTATGCTTGATATCAAGCATATTGACAATGAAAAGCACAAAGAACTGACATCCCAGTCCAACGCAAATATTCTTGCGTTTGCACAGTATCTTTCCGATAAGGGTATAGAGATCTGGATAAGACATGTTTTAGTGCCCGGATATACCGATATAGATGATTATCTGTACAAACTCGGATATTTTATCGGCGGACTCAAAACATTAAAGGCTCTGGATGTTCTTCCTTACCATACAATGGGTGAAGTTAAATACGAAAAGCTTGGTATCGATTACAAGCTTAAAGGCGTTCCCGCCATGACACAAAAGGAAGCCATCGAGAAGAAACAAGTCATCCTTGAAGGTATAAAAGCAAGAAGGGACGAGGATTCCAAATAACTATATTAAAGGAAAATTAACTTGTGTATTTATCCCCGTTGTATTAGAATTAATTAGACTAAGATGATAATAATATCTATAAGGAGGTGTCATATATGGCATTTTGTATTGGCGATTCTTGTGTATCCTGCGGATCATGTGAAGCACAGTGCCCCGTTGGAGCAATCAGTGCCGGTGATTCCAAATTCGAAATCGATCCCGATGTATGCATTTCATGTGGTGCATGCGCAGGTCAGTGTCCTGTAGGCGCTATTTCAGAAGAGTAATTAAATTAGACAATAAAAAGGCTGTGCGATCCGCACAGCCTTTTTATTATACATTTCTAATGAAAATCGTCTCTTTTTCTTGCAAGATTGGCAAACTTGGTAAGTTCCGAAAGCCATGCAAGCTCTACGGTTCCGATAGGGCCGTTACGCTGCTTGGCTATTATGATCTCCGATATGCCCTTCTTGTCCGTATCTTTATTGTAATAATCGTCTCTGTATATAAACATTACAACATCGGCATCCTGCTCGATCGCACCGGACTCACGAAGGTCTGAGAGCATGGGCCTGTGATCGGGACGCTGCTCGACCGCACGGCTGAGCTGTGAAAGAGCAATGACCGGAACATTTAATTCCCTCGCAAGACTCTTTAATGCTCTTGAAATATCCGAAATCTCCTGCTGTCTTGAATCGGTTTTTCCGGAACCTGTCATAAGCTGTAAATAGTCGATGATAACAAGCGACAGACCGTTTTCGATCTTATATTTACGGCATTTTGAGCGAAGTTCGGATACGCTTATACCGGGAGTATCATCTATTATGAGCTTGGATTCTCCGATGTCCCCCGCTCCTTCGACAAGCATCTCCCACTCTGAATCGGAAAGATTACCCGTCCTCAGCTTCTGAGCATCGACTCCCGACTGAAGAGAAAACAGACGGTTTACAAGCTGCTCCTTCGACATTTCCAGACTGAATACAGCCGTACACACCTGATTCTTGATGGCAACATGCTGGGCAATATTAAGCGCAAATGCCGTTTTACCCATTGAAGGACGTGCGGCTATAAGAACAAGGTCTGAGTTTTGTAATCCCGCGGTCTTATAATCAAGATCCGTAAAACCTGTTGCTATACCCGTGACGGCTCCCTTATTTCGTGCTGCGATCGCGATCTTATCAAGCTGATTGTTAACCGCAACGCTGATCGGCACAAAATCACCGGCATTCCTCTTATGAACGACTTTGAATATTTCTTTTTCCGCTTCATCCAGGATCGTATTTAAAGGCTCTTTTTCGGCATATGCGGTGTTGGTAACGTCCTCTGTCGCACGTATAAGCCTTCTTAATGTCGCCTTCTCGGATACGATACCCGCATAATGCTTTGCATTGGCGGCGCTCTGTACAGTATTGATTATGTCCGCTACAAATGACATATCCGACACTTCCGGCGGAACGTCTTTTTCTTTTAACCTGTCACGTATCGTAATAAGGTCGGCAGGCTTTCCTTCATTATTAAGTTCTACAATAGTTTCATAGAGAATTTTGTTCTGTTTGATATAAAAATCATCACCGGTGATTATTTCGGAAACTACCGTTATTTGATCTTTATCCATGAGCATGGCACCGATAACGGATTTCTCCGCCGCAGCATCATACGGAAGAATTCTCTTCTGCCATTCTTCAGCCATTTTCCTCGACCTTTACTTTTATTTTTGCCTGTACTTCGGGGTGAAGCTTAACCGTAACTTCGTATGTGCCGAAACTCTTTATCGCTTCGGGAAGAACGACCTTTTTCTTGTCCAATTCCACATTGTGCTGTTAGATCG
>JAGCCY010000019.1 GCA_017651385.1 Lachnospiraceae bacterium | reverse complement strand
CCTTTGCCCTTGGGGAAACAGTAATAGGATGTCTTCATATCGCCTATGCAGACCATATCTCCGAGCTCATACCAGTAATAATCCGAATAAAGGCTGTACGATGCCGAAGGCTTTTGAGCGTAATTTAACTTACCGTCGCATCCGGTTAAAGTAAACCCTGTATTGTCGTGTTCAAGGACGCCCTCTCCGACCCTGTATACGGCTTTTCTGTCCACCATCATAATGATATCGACGGGTGTGCTCAGCTTATATGTACCGTCTTCAAGCTCTTTTCTTACACACTCTCTTTCCCATCTGTACCAGTCGGGAATATGGTCAAATCTTCCGTCGACGTTTTCTGCCTTAAGATATCCGTATTCATCAAGTACATAAGCCGCGCCGCAGTTTTCGCACGTAAGCTTAATGCCTTTTCCGACCATCTTTCCTTCCGTTTCGCAGTGAGGGCATCTGTATAAAACTCTGTTAAGCCCGTCTGCCCTGAACGGTTCGTCGATCTTTATCTTATTCTCCTGCTGCCATTTAAAGTGGTCGAAGGTAAAGAGATCCTTAAGTATAGAATTGATCTCCTTAGCAGATCTTTCTTTTATCTCTTCGGGACTTAACACATACTCTGTCTTTGCTGAAACATCGCACTTTCTGAGCTGAAGCATGTTGTAAAGAGGATCTCTGTGGAAGGCGCCCGTTGTCTTTATCATCACGACCGGAACACCCAGAAGTTTAATGCACTTACCGAGACTTTCGGGGAGCGGAGTAGCGGTTCCGTCAAAAGAATAGCTTGCCTCCGGATACATAAGAACGGAAGTTTTTAACTTATCAAGCGCATACTTCATATCCTTTATAAGATTTAAATCCATAACAAACTTCTGCGTGGGGATACAGCCTATGGCACGCATAAGGCCTTCTTTTCCCACAAATCCGTCTGTAGTACACACTATCTGATAAGGATTTGGATACCAAAGCTTTGATACGATCTCAAGATCTATAAAACTTGAATGATTCATGAGTATAAGGCACGGTTCGCCTTTTTTAAGCCTGTCCATGCCTATACGCTCTTCTTTGAAATTGACCTTTTTAAGATCCCCGTTTGCCAGAACGTTTATAAGCTTTTTAAGCGCGGGGTTCGGCCTTTTGGGATTTTTATGTCCCGTCTTCGGAAGTTTGATGACTTCCTCATACGAAAGTGATTTTACCTTGATCTTCATGTAAACTCCAATGTACTTTTTTTATCATACGGGATGACCGCATTCGGTGCAGAATCTGGAACCCGCTTTTAATTTAGCCCCGCATCCCGGACATACGACTTCATCATTTGAAGGAACTTTGGGCTCAGGATCCGATACAGGCGTTTCATCAACACCCTGAGGCTTATACGTCGAAGAAACATTTGTAATGTTCGGCTCCGGTTTAAACTTCACGATATTGTTGGGTACGGGAGCGACAGGGACATTACCCTGCTTTATATCCGGTGCTGCGGCGTATGCATTGGGCTTTGCCTTCTTTTGGGCCCGCTTTTCTTTTGCCTTTTTCCCGTTCGCGATCACAAGTATAAGTACAAGGATCAAAATGAGCAAAAGAACGACACCCGCAAGAATCAGGATCATTTTGGTATTGCGTAATTCCGCAACCGCCACGGTACCGTTAAATGACGTGGCCGAGATCTTTATGACTCCGCCTTCTATAACGGCCTTATCGTTGTCACAGTGTATTACTTTTGCGGATTTTCCGAAATCGAGAGTATAGTTTAACTTAAAGCTCTTTTCGACATTTGATGAGATGGCATCGATATACACGAAATCATCAACGGCCGCTTTGTAATTAAGCTTGTAAAATGCGCTGTCGTCGGTATATGTAAGAGTATCCGAATAGCCCGTAAGATTCTTTATCTTTTCATTAACATTTGAAGTGGAGCCTTTTACATATATTTTGATCGAATTTCCTTCGCTTGAAACAATGACCTCGCACTCGTCCGCACCGGTACCGTCCTTTAATATCCTTTGATCTGCGTTTAACTGTGCAAAATCAAAACCGGGATTTAAAGCTTTAAAAAGCTTATCCATCGATGCGTTTTTATCTTCTTCGGAAGGCGTCGACGAAAAGTTTAAAACTATGGTCTTTTCAAACTTATCCGGGCCTAAAAGCTTTGTGATATAATCGGCCGATTCGATGTAATATTTCTTGGCATAGGCAAAAGAAGCATCCCCTTTTATCTGGGCGCTTGTGACCATTCCGATCATACAGCGGTATCCCGGCTTTTGACCGTCCGTCGACGTATTGGAAAACGGGCTCATGTAATTGAGATCCGAGCCGAGTTCATAATAATTCGGTGTTTTCACATAATTATTGAATGATATTGACTGATTGGACACACATATATAAGACGACAGATCGATCTCCTCATCTATCTGCCTGCTGAAAGTAAAATAATCCTTTGACTTTCCTTCGGTCTCTTTAAAGGTTGAGCCCGGAAACAGTATTCCGTCAAGTTCCTTTACAGCATCCAAAGAAAGATCTTTGGCTTCTATTTCAAATGTAACATAATAGCTGTTCTCCGTAGTCTCGACGACAACACCCTTCGGAACCTTGTCCATAAAATCTTTCTTTATGGCATCCTTGCGTTCTTTGCCGCCGTCAACCGATACATCGAAATAATAGCTTTTATTGAACTTATCAAAGTCCGTTACCTCGGTATATACATATACCGTATTGAGCGGCGCATAGCTTACATTGCTGTATGAATAGTATTCACCCGTATCATTGCTGTAGCCCGGAACGTCAAGATGGTTTTTACCCGTCTCAAATATGTATGACCTGTTGTCCTCTGAAACCATACCCGCATCGACCAGTGCATCGGAAAGCCAGCCTAAAAGATCTGTACTTGAAAAGCCTTCATATATGCTTATACCGTCTCCCCAGACGCTTTTGGGCATGATAATGATCTCGGAACTGTAATTCTCAGCCCCGGGAATCGTGTGGATTTTATCGTTATATTCTTCAACAGAAGAAAATTCAATGTCAAAGTTAAGTGTTGTACCTGAATCGGTCTGATTAAAGGTATACTTCATACCTTCGGGACAATTATCTGAGGCTGTGCGATTCAGATCGTCATAAGTTCCGTTAAAATCACTCTTGAAGTTCTCGCTGTCTATATTTACGATAATGTTCCTTACACCCGATCCGTCGTCGTGCACCGTTAAATTTGTATCAACGGTGGCACCCGCACAGCCGGCCATAAACGCGCAGCAAAAAACTATGAGCAATAAGCCCCAAAACTTTGATTTAATTCCCTTCATATTCTCCCCTTTTACTGCTGTTACTCAAAAAACTTTGCAAGGATATCAAGTATCTTTGCATATTCCGACATCAATTCATCATGCTTTGATGCCATACTCTCAAACTCTCCGGACTTTCCTGTAAGTTCCGAGTCCTTTGCCATATCCGAGAGTGTGTCGCAGCCTATCTGTCTTGCTGCATTCTTAAGGCCATGAGCTTCGATGATGTAACGCTCATAATCTTTGCTTTCGATGAGGCTGCTCATTAAAGGTATCTTGTCTTTACCTTCTTCAAGCGCCGCTTCAAGGACTTCTCTATAAATATCCTCATCATCGACACAAAGTTCCATCGCTTCGGAAACATTGAAGCCATAGCCTTTAAGATCCGATATGTTCATATCCGGCCTCCTTAAGTGAATATATCCCCTTATTCCCCTTTTGCCGTATATTTATTTTCCTCCGTGGTACGGTGTTCGCGAAGCGAATCTACCGACTTTTCTATAAGAAGCTTTTTTACAAAAACATCACAACTTAAAGCACAGATAAAATAAAATTTTTTAAGATATTCCTGCTTGTCGATCGGAGCATCCTCAAAACTTTCAAGCGACTCCGCGTAATTGGCCACAACGTCGTCGGTGATCTTTGCAAGTCTCTCCTTCATGCCACCGAATATCTCGTCATACACATCTTCGATGCAAAAACCTGATTCCTTGCCGAAGAAGTCCTCGGTTATGGGATCGAGTAAGGTCTTTATATCGTTAATCTGTAGTATACTCTTATAATAATACACAAAAATTAAAAGAAACATATGGTCCTTGTTATACTTCTTTTTTATCGGCGGAGGTATAACATCGTTCTTTGTGTAATTATTG
>JAGCCY010000178.1 GCA_017651385.1 Lachnospiraceae bacterium | reverse complement strand
TACTCCGGATATGGTACTCGGCGGACCGAGAAAAGGTCTTAAGGTTACCTATTGCACAGACTCAAGACCAACCGATTTTATAGTTAAGAACGCAGCGGATGCCGATCTTTTTGTATGCGAAGGGATGTACGGGGAACCCGATAAGCTTGAAAAGGCCAAAGAACACAAGCATATGACATTCTATGAAGCTGCGGAAATGGCAAGGGATGCAAATGTTAAGGAGCTGTGGCTTACACATTATTCTCCTTCACTTATCCATCCCGAAGAATTTAAAGACGATGTAAAGAAGATATTTAAAAATACCGTTGTAAGCCGTGACGGAAGATCGACGGATCTGTGTTTTACCGAAGAATAATCATATAATGGGGCGAAGATGAAAAAACTAAGCAGTATGAGGGGCGTGTTTGTCGTCCTGATACTGGCAGCTATGCTCATTGCCTACTACCATCATATGTCCAATATATCCAAGGGAAAGGAGGACGAGGATGTCGTAGTTGAGACAAGCGTAGTTACCGAAACGTTATCCCGCAATTTAACAACGAATTATCCCTCCACTCCCAAGGAAGTGATAAAATATTTCAGCGACATCACCCAGTGTTTCTATAATGAAGAATACACGGATGATGAGCTTATTAAGCTTGCAGATCAGATGCTTCTTTTATATGACGACGAACTTGTGAACTATCAGGATCATGATGTGTATATCATGGAGTTAAAGAATGATATTGCCGAATATAAAGCCAACAATTACGTGATATCAAGTTATGCACCTTCGGCCAGCACGGATGTTGAGTACTTTTCCGAAGACGGAAGCGAATGGGCAAGGATCTGGTGCATGTATACCATAAAATCGGGCAAGAATTACAAGCCCATACAGGAAGTGTTTATACTCAGAAAGGATGATAAGAGCCACTGGCGCATTTTCGGCTGGCGGCTTGTGGAAAACGAAAGTTCATGAAAGATATAAATATACTCGCCATTGAGAGTTCGTGCGACGAGACCGCCGCGGCGGTCGTGAGGAACGGAAGGACCGTTCTTTCGAACGTTATCTCCTCACAGATAGACCTGCACACGATCTACGGTGGTGTTGTTCCGGAAATCGCATCCAGAAAGCATACCGAAAACATTAACCCGGTCGTAAGAGAAGCACTTTCAACCGCCGGCATGAAGCTTTCGGATGTTGATGCAATAGCTGTTACCTACGGTCCCGGTCTGGTGGGAGCGCTGCTCGTGGGCGTATCCTTTGCCAAGGCCGTTTCTTTTGCCTCGGGAAAGCCGCTTATCGGCGTACACCATATAGAGGGCCATATCAGCGCCAATTATATAGAGAATAAGGATCTTGAGCCTCCGTTTATCTGTCTTGTCGTATCGGGCGGGCATTCGCATCTTGTTAAGGTAAAGGATTACGGTGAATACGAGATTTTAGGCCGTACAAGAGATGACGCCGCCGGAGAAGCGTTCGACAAGGTTGCAAGGGCGATCGGGCTCGGATATCCGGGCGGTCCTAAGATCGATAAGGTGTCAAAAGAAGGAAATCCCGATGCCATAGCATTTCCGAGAGCCAAGGTCGAAGGTTCGGTCTACGATTTTTCTTTCAGCGGCTTAAAGTCTGCGGTCTTAAACTATTTAAATCAATGCGAGATGAAGGGCGAAAGCTATGTTCATGCAGATGTTGCGGCTTCTTTCCAGAAAGCCGTGGTGGATGTGCTTACCGAACACAGTATGACCGCGATCCGTGAAGCAGGAATGAAGAAATTTGCCCTGGCGGGAGGCGTTGCATCGAATTCCGCACTGAGGGCTTCGATGGAAGAAGCATGTGCCAAAGAAGGCATTGAGTTTTACAGGCCATCGCCGATACTTTGTACGGACAATGCCGCAATGATAGGCGCGGCAGCATATTATGAATATTTAAAAGGTAATTTCAGCACATATGATCTGAATGCAATACCCGCACTTAAACTCGGAGAAAGATGATGAAGCATATTGCGATAGTAATGGCTGCGGGAAGCGGAAAACGCATGGGAGGCGATATTCCCAAGCAGTTTCTTTTGATCCGTAATAAGCCGGTTTTATATTACACATTAAAAACCCTTGAAGAGAGCTTTATCGATGAGATTATCCTGGTGACGCGTCACGAGGATATTTCTTACTGTGAGGACGAGATCGTAAAGCGTTTCGGATTTAAAAAGGTAAAGAAAACGGTTCCCGGCGGAGCCGAAAGATATCTGTCCGTTTATGAAGGCCTTAAGAGCGTTGAGGAAACCGATTCCTACATATATATACAGGACGGGGCGAGACCCTTGCTGACCGAAGACATTCTTTTACGGGTAAAAGAAAGTGTTGAGAAGTACGATGCAACGGTAACAGCCGTTGAATCTAAGGATACGGTCAAGATCGCGGACGATAACGGATTTGTGGCGGACACACCCTTAAGAAAGAAGGTCTGGAACGCACAGACGCCGCAGGCTTTTTTATATAAGGTGATCAAAGCGGTATACGATAAGCTTATCGAAGAAGAGGAAACCGGAAAGACCTTTAACATAACGGATGATTCGCAGGTCTGCGAACTGTTTTCAAAGACCGGAGTTTATATAACAAAGGGTGACTATAACAACATTAAAATCACCACAGAATCCGACCTTGCAACGGTTGAAAAGATTCTTGAAAATCTTTGATTTTTTTGTTGACTTATGATTTTGATTTTGCTATTATCTTATTTGCGCTGATTTATGAGCGCGACTACGGAGAGGTCTCGAAGTGGTCATAACGAGGCGGTCTTAAAAACCGTTTGTCCGCAAGGGCGCATGGGTTCGAATCCCATCCTCTCCGCGCGGTATTTAATTGAATATCTTTAGTGATTTCAACTTATTTGGAGAAGTACTCAAGAGGTTGAAGAGACACCCCTGGAAAGGGTGCAGGTCGTTAATAGCGGCGCGAGGGTTCAAATCCCTCCTTCTCCGTTCGGTACTTTTTCCGGTACCGGTTGATGAAAATCAACAATTGATGCAGTGCCAGCTCGCAAGCAAGCTTGCTCGCTGAATGCTGTCGCGTTATACAGCTCAGATTGCTTACGTCCTTATGAGAACAAGTTCTCAACGGACTCTCCAATCAGACCTGTGCACTGCTTGT
>JAGCCY010000177.1 GCA_017651385.1 Lachnospiraceae bacterium | reverse complement strand
GTGCAGATCATGGATTACATTGCAAAGCACGGGATCAATGCCATTTACTGGGTTCCTTCCGCGCTGGTGGTCACTGCCAATTTAAGAGCCTTAAGGGAAGTTGATGTTACGTGCTTGAAAAAGATAATGTTCTGCGGTGAAGTTATGCCTGTCAAACAGCTTAACCAATGGCGTAAATACATACCCGATGCGATGTATGTAAATTATTACGGTCCGTCCGAAACGACATATGCAAGCACATATTATATAATTGACAGGGAATTCCAAAACGACGAATTCCTTCCGATCGGACATGCGGCCAAAAACACAGGAGTTCTTATATTGGACGATGATAAAGAATGTGCAAAGGGTGAGATCGGTGAACTTTGTATACGCGGCTCCGGTGTCGGACTCGGATATTACAACAATCCCGAAAAGACTAAGGAAGCATTTGTGCAAAATCCGCTTTCTCCTTACTATCGCGATATAATTTACAGGACCGGGGACCTTGTACGTATAAATGACCGTGATGAGATAGAATATGTCGGTCGAAAAGATTTTCAGATCAAACATATGGGTTACCGTATCGAGCTCGGAGAAATCGAAAATGCGGCAATGTGTGCCGAATCCGCGGAAAAAGTCTGTTGTGTATATAATTCAAAAAAACAGGTGATCATTCTGCTTTACGAAGGAAATATCGATGAAGCTTCCATAAAAGCGGAAGTTTCAAAACACGTTCCCGAATATATGGTTCCCGGAAAAATTATCAAACTTGATAAAATGCCCATGAACGCAAACGGAAAAACAGACAGAAAACTCATTAAGGAGACCTACTGTGAATAAATTCGACAGAGTCATTATCCTCGGTTCGGGAGATCTTCCGTATAATTGTGCCGGGATCTGCATGGAGTATATGGGAAATGTTGAAGTCGTCGAGATCAAAATATCCGACGGCTCTTTTCTCGAAAAGAAATGCCAAAGTGCGGGTATCAGGTATATTGCTCTTACAAAAATCGAAATAACCGAATATCTATCGAACGTAAAAGAAAAAACTCTTATGATCAGTGCATCAAGCACTTATCTGGTTCCGGCCGATATCATTGCCCGTCCCGAATTTACGATCATAAACTGGCATAATGCTCTCCTTCCCGCGCATAGGGGCCGTAATGCCGAATGCTGGGCCATATATGAAGGCGATTCGGTTACCGGCATTACATGGCATATTCTCACAAATGAAATTGACGGCGGAGATATTATTGCAAAAGAAATTATTCCGATAACCGATGACATGACTTCTTTGGTGCTTTTCAAAAAGCAGGTCGAAAAAGGAACAGAATGCTTTTCAAAAATCGCAGCGATGCTTTTTACCACCGGGATAACCACTGAAAAACAGCCTGTTGCAACAGATATAAAGATGCATTATTCTAAAGATGTTCCTAACGACGGTTTCCTGGATCCGAATTGGGATTATGAAAAAATAAGCAGATTTTTACGTTCAATGGATTATGGAGGATTAATGCTGCTCGGCCCCATGAAGATCCGTATCGACAACAGTATCTATTGTTTCAGAAAATATTCCGTTGATACTGAATGTGAAAATGAAGGCTTTTATAATGACAACTACATTTTTAATCGTGACGGACATCGTATCATACTTAAAAAACTCAGGAAGGAAAACATTCAATGAAAGACATTATCATGGAAATCCTTAAAAATCTCGATAACGGCGAGGCTTTCGAGAATTCCGAAAATTTCATAGATGACGGACTTATCGATTCTTATCAGATGGTTGAGATTGTCGACGAACTTGAAAGTGAATTTGATATAGAGATATCGGGGCGTGATATCATTCCCGATAATTTTGTAAATCTTGCAGCTATAGAAAATCTAGTTGCTAAATATACCGAAGGTTAATATGACGGATTTTGTTGATTTTTTAAAAGACGACAATTTTATAAATGAAGGTGATGTTGTTTATGTTATTTCCGATATGATGCCTTTGGCTCTTGAATACAAGAATAACGGCCAAAAGCTTGATCTTGATAACGTTATCAACGGACTTAAGGATATAGTGGGATCTTCCGGGACTCTTCTTTTTCAGACTTTCAATTGGGACTTTTGCAAAGGTATTCCCTTTGATTATCATAATACGCCTTCAAAGACCGGCGCACTGTCAAAGGCAGCTCTTAAACGCCCGGATTTCAGACGCACTCTTCATCCGCTTTATTCTTTCGCTGTATGGGGCAAAAAAGCCGATGAACTTCTTTCGATAAATGTTCCCAACTCTTTCGGTGAAGGTACTATCTTCGATAAAATGACCGAGTATGATGCAAAGGCATTGGTGATCGGTGTCCCTGCATTAAGCGGATTTACTTATATTCACCATGTTGAAAAACTTGTCGGGGTTCCGTACAGATACGAGAAAAATTTCACCGCAGACTATATCGATCCTGCAGGAAACGCTTCACAGCGTACTTACAGTATGTATGTAAGGGATCTTGAAATGGATCCAAAGCATATAAACGGATTTGAACCTCTTGAAAAGCTCATGCATAAAGACGGTATCATAAGACAGATAAATTTCGGAAATGTTCTGTGTTCTTTCATGAATGTTAATGACACCTATGAACCCATCCGAAAAGATATAGAAGAAAACGATTCAAAAAACATGTATATATATAATCATTAAGAGCCGGAAATAATCCGGCTCTTAAACTTTTTAAATATCCTGATCTGATCATTTAACAAGTCTTACCTTAACTTCAACAGGCTCTTTCATCCATACATCGTCGGGAAGATCAAGCAAAAGCGGCAACTCATAGATCCCTGCCTTAAATCCCGAAATATCGTTCATAAGCGCATAATCATTGAAGTCTACCGTAAAGTTAAGCTGAGAAAGCTGTATCTGCTCCAAGTCCTGAGCAAGACCGACAAGCACAAACTCGACATAATCTTTGCTCTCTGCCCATTCGGTTGAAGAAAAACCGTCAGGTATACCTGTAACCTCTATGTTTCTTAAATATACACTTACGGACTGTTCTTTATATTCTTCAATAAAAACGGTCACATTGGCAAAACCGCTGAATGCCGGATCCGCAAACCTTATGCCGGAAGGAAGATAATCTCCGATATCTATAAGCGCATGAAGTGAAGAAGTAAGCCCTGTGACATTTAATTGCGATGCAGGAACGGAGATCGAACTGATCCTGTCTATCGTGTTTGCATTACCTGCAATGGTAACCTCTTCAATATCACTTTCAAGGACACCCGTTGTACTGTATCCTTCAGCAGGCGTACCCGAATATGAGAATGCAACGGGAACCTTCTTGGTGGCCAGTATTTCCACATCGACCCTGACGGAATCCACATTAAGTTCAAGATTCTTGTCATCAATGACATTGCCGTCTATATCGTAAAGCACAACATCCGATAACGTTGATATCTTTTCTTTAAATCCGGTTACCTGAACGTCAACCGCTGCCGAATAAATACTGTATATAACGGACTGCGGACCGCTTACGCGCACCTGGTTCTGTGCCTGTGTCACATTACCTACCACATAGCCCGGTTCAATCTCTCCCGATGTTGTGGCTTTTATAGGTAACTGCGTAGTCCGGCGCGTTTCGATCGACACTTCCAGACTCTCGTGAGAAGCTTTAATACTTTCGACTTTATCGGTATATTTTGAAACCGACAGGTCGATCGGAACCCTTTTCTCATCCAAAGAAAGATTCCTTAAATCCGCTACCGCAACAATTGCATCGGACGAACTGCCGAGTTCCTGTATGACCGATCTCGGAGCCTTTATGGTTACTGTCGTAATATTGTCCGTATTATTCACAACTTCCATTGTCTTTCCTTCGGAAGTCACTACATCTGAATTAATGATCCTAACCGGGACATTTTTGTAAGTTTCCGGTATGACGGGGTCCGTAATACTTACCATAATGAACCACAGTAATGTCGCGGCGATTATCGATACGATCTTAAGCCCTATATTCTGAGTCAGGAGTTTTTTGAGGCGTTCTTTGATAGTTTCAGTATTCATGCCTTCCTCCTAACCGTCTTAAAGCGCACACGTTTCTTCTCGGCGCCGGGCTTATTCTGAATAACTTCAAGCATTCGTCTGAAATTATCCTGATCGACATTCCTCTCAAGCTGTCCCTGATAAGCAAGACTGATACGTCCCGTTTCCTCCGAAACGATAATGGTAAGACTGTCGCTTACTTCCGAAATGCCTACACCCGCACGGTGACGCGTTCCCAGTTCTTTGCTTAAAGAAAGATTGTCGGAGAGCGGAAGATAACATGTCGCATATGTGACCCTGTCTCCGTTTATCACAACAGCACCGTCATGAAGCGGTGTATTATGCTCAAATATATTGATCAAGAGCTGGCTTGATACCAGTGCATCTACCTTAATACCCGTTCTTTCAACTTCCGAAAGGGAATTGTTTTGCTGCACCACGATAAGTGCACCGGTTTTAACTTTGGCCATTTCATTACAGCCACGTATTATTTCTTCAAGAGTTCTGTCGGTAAAACGGCCTTCTTCGGAATGAGACTGATCAAAGAACATGATATCTCCGATCTTTGCTCTGGTACCCAGCTGTTCGAGCGCCCGTCGAAGTTCCGGCTGGAAAACAACAACAATGACCGTTGCGGCGATCGTAAACAATCTGTTTGCGATCCAAAGGATCGTGTTCATCTCGAATATTTCGGCAAAAAGAAGAAAGACCAAAATAACAACAATACCTTTAAGCAGGGACCAGGCTTTTGTGTTTTTGATCCAAAGCATGATCTCATAGACCAGAAAGGCAATAACGAGAATCTCGATAATGTCTTTCCAGTTTATTTCGGGCATATTAAATTTTTCAAAGTTTGAACTTAAAAATTCAATAATGTTTGACATGCTTTATATGTTCCCAAAATAAAAATTATTGATTGTTTACGTTGTTGTGTTCGGCGGCTCTCTGCTCCATTCTCCGCCTTCCTTCTCCCGCAGGACGGCCTCCGCTAAGTCCAAGCGGTCCCTTCGAAGCATTGGCGTTTCTGACTGCTGCCGCTGTCCTCTCGACCTGTGAACGGCCGATCTCGAGCTGGGCAGGTCTTACGGGGCGTTCTTTATCTTCTCTTATCGGTCTTGCACTGCCTGCTTCATTTTCCCTTACAGGCTGTTCCTGCCTTCTTACCGCTTCAGCGGGAATGCGCCTTACGGGTTTTTTCTTAGGCTTACTTTCATTTTCCACAAAATCGTTCTTCGGAACGGCTTTTACATAGTAGTAATATTCATCGTCTTCAAACTGTACCCGCTCAAT
>JAGCCY010000176.1 GCA_017651385.1 Lachnospiraceae bacterium | reverse complement strand
GTATTCGCCTCGTGATGCGGCATAATCGCGTCCCGCCTTATTAAGGAAGTCCTCTGCGATCTTTGTAAACTCATCGTCAAGAGAAAGATTAAGTTTGAGGCCTGTGATGATCTCGGTGTATCTGGCTTTTATATCGTTAAGCTCACCCACCATCTTTTCGTGACCGTTCTTCCCTGTAGCGGTAGCGTAACAGGAATATAACATATCCGTTACTTTCGTATCCTTCGAAAATCTCTTTCCGGGAGCCGAAGGCACCACATATCTTCTTTCACGGTCTGCCTTTATGATGTCCCCGACCTTTTTAAACTGCTCGGCACTGGCAAGAGAACTTCCGCCGAATTTTACAACTTTACTCATTTATTTAACCACCTGTCTGTTTAATACTTTTTGATATTTCTTTTTATTCCATGCGGATATAGTTGATCATGCCCGCACCCATCTTTTCTTTTGCTTCCTTAAATGCTTTTTCGGTCATAACCTTTGTGACAAAAGAAAATTCATCGTAAAATCCGACTTTGACCTCTTCCTCTATGGGGAAAAGTTCTTTTGCCTCGGAAGCGGTTTCGGCACCGACACGCACAAAGAACTTGCGCTCGGAACTTTCCATATCGGTAAGTGTCACAACTTCCGAAGACCAGTCGCAGGGTATATGTTTTCCAAGGTTCTTCGCACATTCCACAACATCGCCCACGACAGCGCTTGCGGTGGCAAGCTTTCCGGCGCCGCGTCCGTAGAACATAGCCTCTCCGAGCATATTGCCGGTGACCTTTATCGCATTGAATACATCATCCACGCTGTAAAGCGGGTCCTCGTTTGTAAGAAGGAACGGAGCTACCATTGCATAACGCTTGTTATCTGAGCTTTCATATCTTGCCAGAAGCTTTATCTTTCTTGAAAGCTGCTTTGCATATTTCATATCTCTTGCGGAGATCTTTGTAATGCCTTCCGTAGGGATATCTTCGGAATTGATCGTCTTTCCGAATACAATGGAAGCAAGGATCGCGATCTTTCTTCTTGCATCGTGTCCCTCGATGTCTGCAGTGGGATCGGCCTCGGCATAACCGTTTGCCTGTGCTTCTTTTAATACATCGTCAAACTCCGCACCCTCTTTATCCATTTTGGTGAGCATATAGTTCGTGGTACCGTTTACTATACCGCATACCGAAAGGATCACATCGGCCGTGAGCGCATTCTCCAAAGGCCTGATGATCGGGATGCCGCCGCCGACGCTTGCTTCGAATTTATAACTGCAGTTGTGTTCTTTTGCAAGCTCAATGAGTTCGGGACCGTGAAGCGCCACAAGTTCCTTATTGGAAGTACACACGCTTTTGCCTGCTTCAAGTGCCATCTTTGTAAACTTGTATGCCGCACCGACACCGCCCATGGTCTCGCATATGATCGATATCTCGGGATCGTCTATTATAACGTTCACATCGTGAACCACTCTGGATTCGTACTTGTCTCCGGGGAAATCACGAAGATCCAGGATTGCCTTGACGTTGATCTTATCGCCTATGCGCTTCGATATAACGTCGTTATTGTCCATAATAACTTCTACGGTACCGGAACCGACCGTTCCGTAACCGAACACTGCTGCTTCTATCATTTCTCTCTCCTTAAAATATGGTAACGGACCCGCTTTATTCTTTTGCGATAAGCTGTACATCGTGAACGCCGCGCTGCTTTTCCATCATGCGGACCATAAGATCGACATCCTGCGTGGTCTCAAGTATCTGTATACTCAACGACAAAGAAGCCGTCCCGTTGATCGGGATCGACTGATGGATAGTAAGGATGTTGGCACCGTGCTCGGCTATGATCTTAAGAACATCCGAAAGAAGCCCCGGTTCATCATCCATCTGAAAAGTGATCGTGATCGTAGTGCCCTGGGAGTTGTCATGAAACTGTGTGATGTCATCCTTGTATTTATAAAACGAAGAACGGCTTATCCCCACAGCATCCACCGCTTCCTGAATGGTTGCGGCTTTTCTGGTCTCCAGAAGACGCTTTGCCTCTACCACATTGAGCAAGACTTCAGGCAAAGCTTTTTTCTTGACCACATAATATTCTGTCTCCACCATACAGTCTCCTTTCTGTGTGTTCTGCACGCGTACACTTGTCCGTTGTCCAAAGAATTGTAGCACGGGTTTTTATCTTGCGCAACAAGAAATTTGACTATATTTATGGCGTATATGAGGAAAGCTTTTATATAAAAAATACAAGAGACGATACCAGAACCTGGCCGCCGAAATAAAATAAGAGCGAAATAAGGGAACGTCTGAAATTACTTCCGGCTATCTTGTTTCTTGCTAAAAGCCAGTCGGAAATAACCAGAAAACACACACCTATTCCGGGAAGGATATTGTTTATGCTGTTTGTTGTGATAAGCGTAACGCCCATGGCAAACGTTCCGCTTATTACTATATTATAAGCAATAAGAGGATATCTGTATTTTTTACCCAAAGAATCGATAGTCATTATCGTACCGAGTACGGCAAGCAAAAGATACACTATTATCGTGACCGATGTTATCGCCTTAAGATAATTTAAAATTCCGAGCACATATACAAGATGACCTAAAAGGAAAAGAACACCGCCCCTTAAAAACTTTATCTCAAGTACAATATCGCCGCATGCGCAAAGGATCATTCCGAACGTCATTATAATAAGAAAGGGTGTCGCCGTACCTTTTATCGCATGCACCAAAGACGTTACAATGAGCGTAAGAGTCGGTATCGATATCGTGATGCCCTTCCATATGAGCTTGTTTGTTCTTGTGGAATGATCGTATTTCTTTTTTGTGTACATCGGAGTACAAAAAAGAATACATACCGCATATAGTATTAAGATAACGATCTTAACCGTAAGAGACATTTCTTCTACTCCTCGATAACAACACGTTTTCCGTTTTCTTCAGAATATAAATGAGCGCCGGGTATGGAGCTTACAAACTTATGAAACTGGGAATATCCGTAAGCTTTGGGTGAGAACGCCGGATAATTGGCATGGATGCGGTTGCTCAGCTCGCTTATGTTCATACCCGTCGCACCGTTTTTAAGTATGATATCCCTTGCAAATGCGTATACATCGCCCTTCCTGTCTGTTGTGGCAAGAGCAACATAATATGCCGTTCCCTTTTTGGAAAGTTCAAATCCTTCGGTCTCTTCGACCATCTTTGAAAGCGTACTGTATCCGTAATCTCTTGTATCAAAGTCGGGATATCTTGCATCGATCTTGCTGCCAAGCTCTCCTAAGTGTGTGGCACGGCCGTTATTGTCATTGTCATTGATGATATCGGTCATAAGACTTATCACGAACTTGCGGTCAAGTACCTGCTGGCGTTTTCTTGAATCCTTTTTACCCGAAGAACCTTTCTTGGGCTCATCGTCGTCACTTTCTATAAGGTTCTCGAGCGTTATGAACTTATCGCATGCCATTCTTATGGATCTCGGTGTCTTCTCCTCACCCATCACGACCACATACATCTGTGATTCGCGAAGGCGGCTTGCAAGACGGGTGAAATCTCCGTCGCTCGATACTATACAGAATCCGTCGACCTTTCCGGTATACAGTATATCCATTGCATCTATTATGAGAGCGGAATCCGATGAATTCTTGCCGACGGTATTCTCATACTGCTGTACCGGGGTCAGGGAATTGTCCCTTAATACCTCTTTCCACGCTTTCTTACGTGTCTCGGTAAAATCGCCGTAGATCCTTCTGTATGAAAGGCTGCCGTACTTTGTGGTCATTTCTTCTATGATAGCGCTCAAATACTTGGGCGATACGTTATCCGCATCGATCAAAAGGGCAAACACCCTGCCGTTATCCTTATCCATATGTACCTCCGAATATTACTGACTTGATTATAAAGAAAAGGCTTTGATTGGTCAAACTTAATGTTTAAAAGAACCAAATACGGCGTATGTCCGTGCTATGCGTACATATGTCCGCGAATTTTTGTGCAATATGCCAAGAATCTTAAAACTTTATCAAATTAAAGTGGTAAGTATTTGCATTGACAATAAAGGCTTGCAGACTTAAGATTTCAAACTATAAAAGCTTTACAGGAGGTAATATGATGAAAAAGTTTACTAAATTTACAGCGCTTGCTCTTTCACTCGCCATGGTAGTTGCATCCTTTGCAGGTTGCGGCACGGCAGCCGGAGCAAACACATTTAAGATCGGCGGTATCGGACCCACCACAGGCGGTGCTGCCATTTACGGAACCGCAGTTAAGAACGGTGCCGATCTCGCTATAAAGGAGATCAACGCTGCAGGCGGTATCAACGGTGTACAGATCGAATACAATTTCCAGGACGATGAGCTTGACAACGAAAAGTCAGTCAATGCATACAACGCATTAAAGGACTGGGGTATGAACATTCTTGTGGGCCCCACCACTTCCGGATGCTGTGTGGCTGTTGCCGCAGAATCAGTTAACGACAACATGTTCCAGATCACCCCTTCGGGTTCCTCGGTTGACTGTATCAAAAACGATAACGTATTCCAGGTTTGCTTTACAGACCCTAACCAGGGTATCGGTGCTGCCGCATACATCGGTCAGAACAATGTTGCAAGCAAGGTAGCCGTTATCTACGACAGTTCCGATGTGTACTCTTCGGGTATTTACACAAAGTTCGCTCAGGAAGCAGGTAACCAGCCCTTCGATATCGTATCCGCAGAAGCTTTCACGGCTGATTCAAAGACAGACTTCTCCGTACAGCTTCAGAAGGCTGCAGACAACGGTGCGGAGCTTGTGTTCCTTCCCATTTACTACACAGAAGCTTCTCTTATCCTTACACAGGCAGCTTCCGCAGGTTATAACTTCAAGTTCTTCGGATGCGACGGTCTTGACGGTATCTTAGGCGTTGAGAACTTCGATACATCACTTGCCGAAGGCGTTATGCTTCTTACTCCTTTCGCAGCAGATGCAAAGGACGAGAAGACCCAGAAGTTTGTAGCCGATTACGAAGCAGCATACGGCGAAACCCCGAACCAGTTTGCAGCAGATGCTTACGATGCCGTATACATCATCAAGGCAGCGATCGAAAAATCAGGTGCAAAGCCTTCGATGAGCGTTTCCGAACTCGGTGATGCATTAAAGGGTGCTATGACCCAGATCTCGGTTGACGGTCTTACCGGCGCCGCAATGACATGGACCACTGACGGTGCAGTCAACAAGGCTCCCAAGGCTATGGAGATCAAGAACGGCAATTACGCTCTTATCCAGGATTAATCTTCCGCATATATTTCGGGGACGCGAAATACGCGTC
>JAGCCY010000018.1 GCA_017651385.1 Lachnospiraceae bacterium | reverse complement strand
TCACCGTTAAATGACTTTTAGATATGACCTCGAACCTGCCCGGTTCCGTTGTGTTATGTAAACCGTCATATATATTTCTGTCGCTTATCTTAACACCCGAATCTCTGAGTGCAAGACAGGCTTCGATCGCCGTGGCCGCATTGTCGGGCTGGTATGTCCCAAGAAGGCTTATCTTAACATTCTTAAAAGCCTTATAGTCAAAAGAAGCACCGGTCAAAGAAAGCTTTAATCTCTTAATCTCAGCGGAATCGTATACATATAACGGGTTTTTCTTCTCTTCCGCGACTGCTTTTATCGCATTTAACGCTTCTTTGGAAGTTCCGTTTATTACACATCTTCCGCCCGGCTTTATGATACCCGCTTTATTATTCGCTATCTTTTCGACCGTATCGCCAAGATATGCCATATGATCCATGCCGATCGCGGCGAACACGGACAATACATTTGTCTTAAATACGTTTGTGGCGTCGTCTCTTCCGCCCATTCCGCACTCAATTATCGCATAGTCGCAGTCTTTTCTTTTAAAATACAAAAGCGCCATTGCGGTCTCAAGTTCAAAACGCGTAAACTCAAGTCCCGTATCCTTTATCTCGTTGATTAGGTTTACATAATCTTCTTTCGAGATGTTTCTTTTACCGATACGGATGATCTCACGCTCTTCAAAGACAGCGGGGGATGAATATACTCCGACCTTACAGCCCGCTTCTTTTAACACGGCCGCGATAAAAGAAGCCGTGGATCCCTTGCCGTTTGTGCCGGCAACATGGATGATGTTAAGATCGTCCTGAGGATCGCCAAGCTTTGAAAGAAGCGTCTTTATCGCGTCAAGACCGGGCTTCATGCCTTTGATATTTAGTTTACATAAGTATTCTTCGCATTCGTTGTAGTTCATCTTATCTTTGCTGTCTTACCGGCTTCCTCTTCTGCTTTACGCCTTGCGTGGTAAGCCTTTTTGCTCTTGTCCATATGGTCGACGGTAAGTATGTACATTACGGTAAAGAATATCGCGGTGATGAGCCAGGTAAGAGGATCTCCTAAGCATACGCCGAAGAAGCTCATCCTGTGTGCCGCTATAACCGATATTATACCACGGCATACAAGTTCCACGATACCGCCCGTCATTGCGGCAAGCGAGAAACCGCAGCCCTGCATCGCATTTCTGAATATGAATATTATTCCAAGCGGTATATAACAGCTTCCCGCCGTATATACGTAAGTCTTTGCATAGCTTAAGACATCATTGAACGGTACGGAGCCGTTCGTGTCCACGAAAAGCTTTAAGAGTACCGGAAGGAGCGGAACCGAAAGCGCATATATGAGTAATGAAAAGATCGCGGACATTATCATCTAGGCTTTAACGCCCTTTCTTATACGATTAATATCGTTGATACCGCGGTTCTGCGCACAATATGTGGCCATCGTGACACCCATCGCACCGTAAGGAGTCGTGATGAGCTGTGTGACCTTGTTTGAAGCCGTATATGAAGCCACAACGGTCGATCCGAATAAGTTGAGCGCCGACTGCACCATGATGGTACCGACTGCCGTGATGGAATACTGAAGCGCCATAGGAAGACCGATCTTTACCTGGTTTCCCATGATCTGCCTGTCGACATGTAACTGCTCTTTTCCGGGCACCAGAACTTTGACCTTTTTAAATATATACACGACGCATAAAACGCCCGAGACCGCCTGACTTATGATGGTCGCAAGCGCGGCTCCCCTTACTCCCAGTCCGAAAGGAACGATCAGGACGATATCAAGGATGATGTTAAGACTTGCCGAAAGTATAAGGAAATAAAGCGGAGTCTTTGAATTTCCGACAGCTCTTAATAAGCTTGCCGTAATGTTATAAAGGACCGTAAAAGCAAGACCTTCCACTATTATGATTATATAGCTGTACGACATATGAAATATATCGTCCGGCGTGTGCATGATACGAAGCAGCCCCGGCATACCAAGAGCCGCTATAAGAGTAACGACTACGGTCGTGACCGCCGCAAGTATCATAGCATTCAAAGAAGCAACCTTTACGCCGTCACGGTCTCCCGCTCCGTATTTCTGAGCGACTATTACCGTAAAGCCTGCCGTAAGGCCGTTCATAAAGCCTAAGATCAGAAAGAATATCGTACCCGTGGCGCCTACCGCCGCAAGTGCGTCAAGGCCCACAAACCTTCCCACGATTATGGTATCTGCCATGTTGTATAACTGCTGAAAAAGGTTACCCAGGATAACCGGATATATGAATTTAAGTATGAGCTTAAAGGGGCTTCCCTTCGTCATATCAAGTTCCATAAAACACCTCGCAAAATGTATGTTTATACTATTCTTTTTTTACTCTTCAATCAAGGTAAGTTTCTATGAAAAATCATTCAAATAATATCATTTTTCGATTGAATTCACACAAACCTTATGGTATCCTAATAAAAATAAATTAAAGGGAGGATTTACATGGACGCTATAGAATGTATTAAGGGAAGACGCAGTATCAGAAGTTTTACCGACGAACCCGTATCACATGAGCTTCTCGAGGAAGTTATCGATGTTGCCCGTTTTGCTCCCAGTTGGAAGAACACCCAGATAGCAAGATATATTGCCGTTGAAGGTGCCAAGAAGGAAGAAGTCGCAGCCAATTGCTTTAAGGCATGGGTCGGAAATGAGGAGATGGTCAGAAAAGCTCCCATGGTTATCTGTCTTACCTATGTTAAAAACCGTTCCGGTTTCGAAAGAGACGGTTCTTTTTCCACTTCCAAAGAAGACCGCTGGCAGAATTTTGATGCAGGTATCGCAGCTCAGACATTTTGTCTCGCAGCTCACGAAAAAGGCTTAGGCACAGTTATCCTCGGAATCTTTGATGAACATGAGGCTGAAAGAGTCCTCGAAATACCCGAAGACAGAGGCGTTGCCGCTTTTATAGTGATCGGTCATCACGAAGGTAATCCTGAAGCTCCCAAACGTAAGGAAGTTTCGGATCTGGTTTCATATTTCAGTTAATTTTAAAGAGAAGGTTTTTCCTTCTCTTTTTTTAAGGCCTATTATCATATTCTAAGGAGATTATTTATGAGACATTTAATGAGTCCTCTGGATTTTACCACCGGCGAACTTGACAGGCTGTTTGACCTGGCCAATGACATCGAAAAGAACATGGATAAGTACGCGCATGTGTGTGACGGCAAGAAGCTTGCAACATGCTTCTACGAGCCTTCGACACGTACAAGGCTTTCTTTTGAAGCTGCCATGTTAAACCTTGGCGGCAACGTGCTCGGTTTTTCCGAAGCATCGAGTTCTTCGGCAGCAAAAGGCGAAAGCGTATCCGATACGATAAGGGTCATCTCCTGCTACGCCGATATATGTGCGATGAGACACCCCAAAGAAGGTGCTCCGATGGTAGCCGCAACACATTCGCTCATCCCGGTCATCAACGCGGGCGACGGCGGACACCAGCATCCCACCCAGACACTTACGGACCTTCTTACGATAAGAAGTTTAAACGGTTCACTTTCAGACTTTACGATCGGCCTCTGCGGCGACTTAAAGTTCGGCCGTACGGTACACTCGCTTATAAGGGCGCTCTTAAGATACGAGAACATCAAATTCGTATTCATCTCTCCCGAAGAATTGAGGATCCCCGATTATATAATCACCGAACTTAAGGAAAAGAACGCAGAATTTGAAGAAGTCACCAAGCTTGAAGATGTTATCGGAACCCTCGATATCCTCTACATGACAAGAGTACAGCGTGAAAGATTCTTCAACGAAGAGGATTACATCCGCTTAAAGGACTTCTATATCCTTAACAAGGCAAAGCTTGCGCTTGCAAAAGAAACCATGATGGTGCTCCATCCGCTTCCGAGAGTCAACGAGATCTCCGTTGAAGTCGACAACGACAAGAGGGCCGCATACTTTAAACAGGCTCAGTACGGTGTATATGTAAGAATGGCACTTATAATGACGCTCTTGGGTCTCGCCGACGGAGTCCTTGAAAGCGACGGTCAGTAATCCACTTTGAATAAGGAGAAAACAAATGTTAAATGTAGGAAAAATTGAAGAAGGTTTTGTGCTCGATCATATTAAAGCCGGCCAGAGTCTTGATATATATCACAAACTTAATCTTGATAAGCTCGATTGTACCGTGGCTATCATCAAAAATGCCAAGTCCAACAAGATGGGCAAGAAAGATCTTTTGAAGGTTGAATGCGATGTCGAGATGCTCGATCTCGATGTGCTCGGTTTCATAGACCACTCGATAACCGTAAATGTGATAAAGGGCGGCGAGATAATAGAAAAGTAATCACTTAAGCTCCCTAAACAGATAACAAATGTTATCAAATGTAAGAATCCCCGATGCATCACATCCATCGAGCAGGAGCTCCCCCATATCTTTGTACTTACGGATGAAAAGTCCGAAACATACCGCTGCAAATACTGCGAAGAAAAAGCCGTAAAGCGATGGGACATTTAATAAATCAAAAGAGGCGGCCGGCTTTGACCGGTCACCTCTTTTTCTTTGTCTTTATTTCTCCGGTTTATTTAATTTGGATTTAACTTCTCTTATGGTATCCTCAAACCGCTCTGACTTAAGAGACGGGTTTCCCGTAAAGATACCTTTAAGATAAAAGTTCTTGAAAAGCTGCCGTACGCTTCCCTCATCCTTATCATATTTAAATCTTTCTTTTAACTCATAGTATTCGTTCCTTAAACTGTCGGTCACCTTTTCGGGAGCGGACTCCATATACGATTTAATTTTTGCAAATCTGTCTTCTATGTTGTCAGTAAGCACATCGATACGGTTCGAAAATCCGTCCGAGAACTTTTCCATCTTGCTCTCCATCTTATCGGCAAAGTCGTCGATCTTATCCGTTGCCCTTCCCGCATAATCCTTAATGGATCCGGCATAAAACGCAAGCATGACATCAAGCCGCTTCTGCATAAGACGCATCTCGGCCTTTGCCTTTTCGAGTTTGATGATGATCGCACGAAGATCGAGAGCTGCTTTTACGGAAAGAGTAAGATCCACGATAAAAACGATCGAAGCGATTATCGTAACCGTCTTAAGCATTGTAGGGCTCATTAACGTGCATAGTCTTTTAACCGGTTTGTGAAGGTAATAATTTAAGACCACCGACAAGACTCCCCAGCAAAGACTCGTACCCAGGCACACATAACCGTGAATATTGTACGGCTGCTCGGTATAATCCCAGTATCTTACCTTAAATATGGCTTCCATGACCGCTCCGGTTATGTATTCAAGCACGCTTGCCCCTATAAGCCCCGCAAAGAACACCGCTACCGGATATTTTAGGAACGGGATCGAACACAAAAGAAGCATCATCGCGCCCGAACCGTATATAGGAATAACGGGGCCTCGCATGAAGCCCCTGTTCACAAACTTTTTTTCTTTTATCGATACATACGTGGTCTCTATTACCCAACCTGCCACACAGTAGATTATGAAAAAGAAAACCAGCTGCACAAAACTGTAAGGGAACACTTCTTATCCTCCTTTTTCCCCTTAGAAGGTAAGTACTTCATCCGCCGGAGCCTTGCAGGGCTCTACGGAAACGGCCGTAAGCATCGGGCCTTCGCCTTTGTAGCCTTCGAAGTACTCTCTGCCCACCTTACATACGACCTTTACCCATGAACGATCCGTAAGCTTATCGGCATCCTTATACTTGCAGGCAAACCCGAGAAACTGGATATCCTCAGCACAGCAGGTCATGATGGCTCTTCCCGGTACAAAATATCCTTTTGCGAAATTACCGGGTATTAAAACGCTTGCCACAAAAGAAACTTCCTTGCCCATGTAGCGGTCAAGATTATCGAGTGCGTCGAGATACCATATTCCGTAAGTCTTATCTGTAAGATCGATACGATCCTTTGAAACGTCATACGGAAGTTCTTCATCAAGGGTTGCGTTTATCTCGCCGTTCTTATCCTCGAATACTATATCAGCGGCCTGATTTAAGGCCTTTACGTTTCTTTTGTATGTAGGAAGCTTATCGTTTAAGCCGTCGCATCTGTTAAAAATGATAAGTTCGGAACGTCTGAGCATTTCGGCAAGGAGCGAACGCATATTGGTGTAGTAAAGTTCAAAGCTTGTACCGTCGATAAGAGTGATCTGCTGTTCAAGCCTCATCGTAACGGGAAGTCTGAACTCTTTATAGTTCCACATGCCGTTATATTCGATGATGATCCTTGAAGGCTTGTACTTCTTATCAAGTTCAAGTAATGCCTTTGCCGATACATCCTCAGGGTTTTCAACCGTTACCTTTACTGTCTGCGAGGCTTTTAAGATCCTTTCGTCGTACTCTTCTTCGCCCTCTTCGCACACGATAAGGAGTGTGGTACCTTTGGTCCTGAAATACGGCTGCGAAAGCGTGTAATTAATGAACTGCGTCTTTCCGCTGTCCAAAAAACCGTTTATAACAAATACGGATTTCATAACATTTTCCTCTTATTGATTTCCTTTACGGACCAGAATGAGGTCCTTGATGTTGTCTTCCTTAAGTTCGGAACCGATAACGCAGATCTTTCCTGTGTATTCGGGTGAACCGCCGCGGACGTTCAACTCGCCCGGAACATAATCGAAGTATATCCATTCGCCGTTATCCGAAGGAACCATACCCTTTGCACGAAGTACAAGACCGTATTCCTGCTCATTCTCAAGCGCAGTAAGGAATGCCGTTACCTGATCCTTTGTGTAGTGTGAGCCTGTTTCCATACCAAGGCTTGTAAATACATCATCTGCGTGGTGATGGTGATGATGGTGGTCGTGTCCGCATGAGCAGTGATCGTCATGATCGTGGTCATGGTGATGATGTTCATGCTCGTCGTCATCATCTTCATCGTCGTC
>JAGCCY010000017.1 GCA_017651385.1 Lachnospiraceae bacterium | reverse complement strand
GTTACAGCCATGCATTATGATCTTAGTCATAGATATCTCCTTTATCAGTCTTTTGTAAGATCGTTGAACTTAATGACCTGATTGTGTGCTACTTCGATACCGTAGTTTACAAGCGAGTTCTTAAGTCTTTCGATATTCGATGCTTCCATCTCTGTAAGAGGAAGTCTTAAAGGACCTGCCTCCATGCCCATAAGATTGAGCGCAGTCTTAACGGGAATGGGGTTGACCTCGCAGAATAAACTCTTGATGATATCGATTGCTTCAAGCTGAAGCTTACAGCTTGTCCTGATATCGCCGTCAAGATAAGCCGCTACGATGTCATGTGTCTGCTTCGGTGCAATATTTGAAAGAACGGAAATTACTCCGAGACCGCCGAGTGAAAGGATCGGAACTATCTGATCGTCGTTACCGGAATAAATTGAGAAATCCTCATCCATGATCGATGCAAGCTGTGCAACCTGCGAGATATCTCCGCTGGCTTCCTTGATAGCCACGACATTTTTAGCTCTTTCATTGATCTTCTTAACCGTTGCGGGCTGGATGTTGCAGCCTGTTCTTGAAGGAACGTTATAAAGGATCACAGGGATCTTTACGGCTTCAGCCGTCTTAACAAAATGCTCTGCAAGACCGTTCTGCGTAGCCTTGTTGTAGTAAGGTGTTACAAGTAAAAGTGCATCGGCGCCTGCCTTCTCGGCTTCGACCGAAAGATATATAGCTGTCTCTGTGCTGTTGGAACCGGTACCGGCTATGACCGGTACTCTTCCGGCTACCTTCTTAACGGTATGGCGGATAACATTCAAATGCTCCTCGTGTGAAAGTGTGGATGCCTCACCCGTTGTACCGCAGGCAACGATAGCGTCGGTCTTTCCCGAGATCTGAAACTCGATAAGCTCATCAAGCTTTTCGTAATTGACCGAACCGTCGGCTTTCATCGGGGTTACAAGAGCAACTGCTGCTCCCTTGAAAATAGGTGTACTCATAGGTCTCTCTCCTTTACGTGTGCGGGATAACTCCCATATTCTGTTACATAAGCACACGGTCAAAAATATCGGTTTAAAAAAGCCGAACGTCAAAAAAACGGTCGGCTACATTAACTCTTTAAATGATAGCTCCCCATCCGCAATGCGGATGACAGTCATATATCTTTTAAATATATGCCCAGGATCCGATTTCCGGCGAAACCGTTCCTTCGGCGTATCACCCTTTCATCGACCTTCAAACGTGCCCGACACATCCGATCGATTACTTATGATCAACGCGACCTCTACCGTGTTCTTATTTGTGTGTTATGTTAGCACCCTAATCCGGCGGTGTCAACATGTAAAAGAAAACTTTTTATTTTTTGAAAGATGCTCTCTTTCTCAAAGTGGGATCCAATATCTTCTTTCTGATACGAAGTGACTCCGGGGTTACTTCCAGAAGTTCATCCGTATCTATAAAATCAAGGGCCTGCTCAAGGCTTAAGATCTTGGGAGGTACAAGGCGAAGTGCCTCGTCGGCTGCCGAAGAACGCGTATTTGTAAGCTGCTTTCTTTTGCAGACATTGACCTCTATATCTTCGCTCTTGCCTGTCTGTCCGATCACCATGCCGGCATACACTTTCTCGCCGGGACCGATAAACAGGATACCTCTTTCCTGCGCGTTGAATAAGCCGTAAGTTACGGATTCGCCGCTCTCGAAAGCAATGAGCGATCCCTGGCTTCTGTACGCTATGTCGCCCTTATACGGGCCGTATCCGTCGAAGATCGTGTTCATGATACCGTTACCCTTGGTATCCGTCATAAAATCTCCTCTGTATCCGATAAGACCTCTTGAAGGGATCGAGAATATAAGTCTGGTGTATCCGCCGCTTGCGTGCCCCATTTCCTTTAGCTCACCCTTACGGAGTGAAAGCTTCTCTATGATGACGCCCGAGAATTCTTCGGGAACGTCTATATATGCAAGCTCCATGGGCTCAAGGGTCTTGCCGTTTTCGTCTTTCTTGTACAGAACTTCCGCCTTGCTCACGGCAAACTCATAACCTTCACGGCGCATGTTTTCGATAAGTACCGAAAGATGAAGCTCACCACGGCCCGATACCTTAAATGCATCTGTGGAATCCGTTTCTTCGACTCTTAAAGATACATCGGTGTTAAGCTCTCTGAACAGTCTGTCTCTTAAGTGACGTGATGTAACATACTTGCCTTCCTGACCTGCAAGCGGTGAATCGTTTACGATAAAATGCATTGCGATCGTGGGCTCAGATATCTTCTGGAACGGGATAGGCTTCGGATCGTTGACCGAACATAACGTGTCACCGATATGGATATCGGTAATACCTGAAATTGCCACTATCGAACCTATATCCGCACTCTTGACTTCAACCTTGTTAAGACCGTCGAACTCATATAATTTGGATACTTTGACCTTCTTAAGCTTGTCTGGTTCATGATGATTCACTATCACAACTTCCTGGTTGACGCTTATGGAACCGTTATCAACCTTGCCTACACCGATACGTCCCACGTACTCGTTATAATCGATGGTACTGATCAAAAGCTGGGTACCTGCTTCGGGATCGCCGGTGGGTGCGGGAATATAATCTATTATCGTATCAAACAAAGGAGCCATATCCGTACCCGGAACATCGGGATCAAGCGATGCGCTTCCCGCCTTTGCCGAAGCAAATACAAAAGGACAGTCAAGCTGTTCATCGGAAGCATCAAGTTCAAGAAGAAGTTCAAGAACTTCATCAACTACTTCTGTAGGTCTTGCTTCAGGTCTGTCAATCTTGTTTACACAAACGATAACAGGAAGACCAAGATCCATTGCCTTACCAAGAACGAACTTTGTCTGTGGCATAG
>JAGCCY010000175.1 GCA_017651385.1 Lachnospiraceae bacterium | reverse complement strand
GATAAGTTCCTTGAATCGGGTAAGGAAATAGATGCGATCATCTGTGCCAACGACTTTATGGCCATGGAGGCTGTAAAAAAGCTTGTCGAAGCGGGTAAAAGAGTGCCGGAGGATGTTATAGTATCCGGCTTTGACGGTGCGGATCTTGAGAAATTCCATTATCCGAGAATCTGCACTTCCCATTTTGCAAACAGCAATCTTGCAGAAACGGCAGGTAAGATCCTTTCGGATATGTTTGACGGAAAGATGATCAGAAACGAATACATGATCGAAGGATCGTTCAGAGCCGGACAATCCTGCGGATGCAGCAAGATCGGTGTTACCGCCGATGAGGTCAAAGAGATCAGTGCCAGACTTTTTAATACCGCCAAGCACGAAAGAGCGATAACCGGTCATGTCGAAGCCATGTACACAAAGATATACGAACTCGGGCACTTTGATAATCTTCCGGAAGTATGGGAGAGGCTTGTATATTTTATCAACCGTTATTTCGGCGGTGATTTTATGCTTGCGTTAAATTCGGATTTTCTGTCGGAAGATATGGAGATCTGGCCCAATCTTCAGCCTATAGGATACTATGCACAGCATCACTACTATACCGATGAAATGATGATACCCATGGATTTCTTCGGAAGCAATTATGCCACAAAAGAGAGTATAAAACGGGCAGATCTCGTACCGCATTTTGATGATATCATGGACAAAAATCTCGTTCTTTGTTTTATGCCCATATATGTTCAGAACAGTACGGCGGGTTATGTAGCTTCCGGTTTTAAGCCCGAAGATTTTGAGTTTTTTATGCTCTATTCGTTCGTGAGCAATCTTCGAAACGTAATAGAGATGCACAAATACCGTATAGACCAGCAGAATCTTTACAGTACGGATCAGCTCACAAAGCTGCTTAACCGTAAAGGGTTTTACCGTCATATGGAACCTATATTCAACGATGCGGTAAGAGACAAACGGGAAATGGCAGTTATCTCGTTTGATATGAACTGGCTTAAATCCATAAACGATACTTACGGTCATTCCGAAGGAGATTTTGCGCTTGCCAAGATCGCAGAGATCATCAACAAAGCTTCCGAAGGGATCGGAGTAAGTACACGTTTCGGAGGCGATGAGTTTGCATATGCGTTTTCATCGGACAATGCAGCAAAAAGAGCCGAAGAGATCAACAAAAAGGTTCTTGAAGAAATAGAGGCATTTAATAAATCGGGTGAAAAGCCTTATCCTCTGTCGGTAAGTTCGGGTTATGTGGTACATGTGCCGGATGAGACTTACACAATGGAGCGTTTCATTGTCGAGGCCGACAGAGAGATGTACAAGAACAAGACAGAATTTAAGGAAACACATTCCTGGGAAGGTGCTAAGGAATAATAAATTGGGCAAGATAGTATATATTATGGGCAAAAGCTCCACCGGGAAGGACACTATATTCAAGGCCTTGCTTAAGGACAAGGAATATAAGTTTTTAACTATAGTTTCCTATACGACCAGACCGATCAGAGAAGGCGAAAAAGAAGGACATGAGTATCATTTCACGGATGAAGCCGGGTTTAAAAGGCTTTTGGATGCCGGGAAAGTCGTGGAAGACAGATGTTATGAGACCTGCCACGGTCCGTGGAGATATTTCACCGTAGCGGATGATTCGATAGATTTAAGCAAAAACAACTATATAACAATAGGCACGCTTGAATCGTATAAAAAAGTAAGGGATTATTTCGGCAGGGAAAAAGTGGTTCCGGTCCTGATCGAACTCGATGACGGCATAAGGCTTACAAGGGCGCTTAACCGTGAAAAGAAACAGGACAATCCAAAATATGAGGAAATGTGCAGAAGATTTCTTGCGGACTCTCAGGATTTTTCGGATGAGCTTATAAAGAAGGCAAAGATCAAAAAGAGATTTAAAAACGAAGATCTGAATCTCTGCCTGAACGAGATCAAAAGATATCTTAAGATAGAAATGGCATAGAGGTAAAAAGTGGACGTCAAAATAACTCAATTGACCAATACACAACCGATACATGAAGCTCCGAAGGTTACCGAATCAAACGGCGACTTTAAGTTCATGCTCATGAGCAAGGTAAGCGACGCGGATCTTCAGGCTCATCTTTCATCTTTGATGGAAGAGATCACAATGCAGGGCGAACGCATATCCAAGAAAAAGGATATAAAGGATATGCGTAAATACAGAAGCCTGATCAAAGAATTCATGAATGAGGTCGTATCACGTTCACATGCATTTTCAAGCGAAAACATTTTGGACAGGAAGGGTCGTCACAGGGTATACGGCATAATAAGGCTTGTGGATGAAACTCTTGATGAACTCGCTAAAGAACTTGTCAAAGACGAGAAGGACAATATAACGATATTACAGAAGATCGGAGATATAAGAGGACTTATCCTCGATATATTTACCTGATACAGATATTTAAAGGATTATTCTTAAACGGCGGCTTTAACGTGAGTCGGAGGGCAAAAGATGTTCGGGTTTGGCGATATAGTCGGTCAGGATGCCATAAAAGGCCACCTGATGGCGGCAATTGAACAGGATAAGATATCGCACGCATACATAATCTGCGGAGAGCGGTTAAGCGGAAAGGAATTTATCGCGAAGATCTTTTCCGCTGCCCTTTTATGCGACGAAGAAGAGGGAAAGCCCTGCGGACACTGTCATAACTGCGTTATGTCGTATTCGGGAAGCAATCCGGATATCATAAGAGTCACTCACGACAAACCCAATACCATAAGCGTCGATGATATCCGCGAACAGGTCAACGAGACCATTCGCATCATGCCTTACGGCGGAAAAAGAAAGATATATATAATCAATGAAGCCGAAAAGATGAATCCACAGGCTCAGAATGCTTTGTTAAAGACTATGGAGGAGCCGCCGGAATATGCCGTCATCATTCTTCTGACTTCAAATCTTGAGGAACTTCTTCCCACGATCTTAAGCCGTGCGGTGATCTTAAGCATGCGTCCGGTAAGGGACAGGGAAGTTAAAAAGTTTTTGATGGAAGTCGAAAAAGTACCCGATTACAAGGCGGATATCTGCGTTGCTTTTGCAAGGGGTAATGTGGGCAAAGCAAAGCTTTTGGCCAAGAATGAAGATTTCGACAACATAAAAGCGATGTCATACAGCTTGTAAAATATATCAGGGATATGGAAGTGTCAGAGCTTACGGAAGCGGTTAAACGTGCGTCCGGATATAAGCTTGAAATAAACGATTATCTTGATATAATTACGGTCTGGTACAGAGATGTGCTTATGTTTAAGGCAACGGCCGATGCCAACCACTTGATTTTTAAAGATGAGATACAGTATATTAGGAAAGCGGCCGACTTAAGCTCTTACGAAGATATTCAGGATATTATCGATGCGCTTGAAAAAGCAAAGAAGAGATTAAGCGTCAACGTTAATTTTGATCTTACGATGGAACTTCTGTTCCTAACATTAAAGGAGAAATGATAAAGGTAAAGTTATGACTAAAGTGATAGGTGTACGCTTCAGGGAAGCGGGAAAGGTATATTATTTCGCTCCCGGCGATCTGGATATAAAAAGAGAACAGCATGTTATTGTGGAGACCGCAAGAGGTCTTGAATACGGAACGGTGGTTTTGGGTGTAAGCGAAGTTGAAGACGATAAGGTTGTACAGCCTTTAAAAAGCGTCATAAGGCTTGCGACCGAGGATGACGATAAAAAGGAAGCCGATAACAGGGCAAAAGAAAAAGATGCAATGGTAATATGCCGCGAGAAGATCGAAAAGAGAGCTCTCCCGATGAAGCTTATCAATGCGGAGTATACATTCGACAACAATAAGATCCTTTTCTATTATTTTTCAGACGGAAGAGTGGATTTCCGCGAACTTGTAAAAGATCTTGCGAGCGTATTCCATACCCGCATAGAGATGCGTCAGGTCGGTGTCCGCGATGAAGCAAAGCTTCGCGGCGGCATCGGTATATGCGGCAGACCTTTATGCTGCAATACATATATGGCGGATTTCAGTCCCGTTTCGATAAAGATGGCCAAGGAACAGAATCTTTCGCTTAACGCCACAAAGATCTCGGGCGTCTGCGGAAGGCTTATGTGCTGTCTTAAGAACGAAGAAGAAACTTACGAAGAATTAAACCGGAATCTTCCGAATGTCGGCGACGAGGTTACCATCATAAACGGTAATCAAAAGGGTCAGGTTCAGTCGGTCAACGTACTCCGTCAGATAGTTAAAGTCATCGTGGACATCGACGACGAAAAGGAACTTATGGAATTTAAGCCCGATGAGTTAAGATTTAAGAGAAGAAAACCCAAGAAGCTTGAGCTTACGAAAGAGGAGCAGGCTGCACTTGCAGAACTTGAAAAGCCGGATGGCGAATCCAAATTAGATGACTGACATTAAGTTAAAAGAACATGAGCGCATCGACGATCTGGAGCGCAACAACTTAAAGATTATCCAGGATACCAAACGTTTCTGTTTCGGGATGGATGCGGTGCTGTTAACGGGTTTTGCGAATGATATAAAAGAAGGTGACGATATCCTTGATATGGGTACCGGAACCGGTATAATACCGATCCTTTTATCCGCAAAGACAAAGGCGCGTTCTTTTACCGCACTTGAGATACAGCACGATTCTGCCGACATGGCGTTAAGAAGTGTGATGTTAAACGATCTTACCGACAAGATCAAGGTGATCGAGGGTGATATCAAGGAGGCAGGAACGATATTTAAGAAAGCTTCTTTTGATGCTGTCACATGTAATCCGCCTTATATGATAGGCGAACACGGGCTTAAAAATCCGGATGACGCTCTTTCGATAGCAAGGCACGAAGTCAAGGTAACGTTTGATGCGGTGTGTAAGAATGCAGCTATAGTGCTTAAGCCGGGCGGACGGTTTTACCTTGTGCACAGACCGTTCAGGCTTGCCGAGATCATGATCACGCTTTCAAAGTACAAACTTGAGCCTAAGCGCATGCAGCTTGTATATCCTTTTATAGATCACGAACCCACCATGGTGCTCATAGAGGCTGTAAGGGGCGGAAAGAGCCGCATAAAGGTTGAGAGACCGCTTATAGTTTACAAGGAAAAAGGCGTATATACCGACGAAATATATGATATATACGGATATTGATTTAAGGGCATTGACAAACAAATTTAACGATTTTATACTTTG
>JAGCCY010000174.1 GCA_017651385.1 Lachnospiraceae bacterium | reverse complement strand
TTGTAAATTCCGACAAGGACGCCTTAAAGAGTGTCAAGGAAAGATCGGAAGGCGTGTTTGACGGAACTTTTGTCACGGACGCTTCCAAGGCCAAAAAGTATCTTGAAACACATGATGCCGAATATGTGCTTGTCACAAAAGAAATATATTTGAAAGAGATATCGGAAAAACAATGATCATGGAGGAAATATCTATGAAAAAAGCGATAAGCGTTATACTGGCGCTCGTCATGACCGCCTCCCTTGCTTCATGCGGTACCGACGGCGGTTTAAGTGTATCCGCGGACCCGGCCGTATCGGCAGATGCGAGTATCGGCGGAGAGGAGGATGTAAAAATAAAAGAAGACAGCACCAAATTCCGCATAGGGATAGTTACCGGTTCTTATGCTCAGTCGGAAGATGACAGGCGGGGTGCGGAGGCGTTTGCCGAAAAATACGGAAATGACATGGTGACCATAGGGATATATCCCGATAACTTTACCGAAGAACTTGAAACCACGATACAGATCATCGAGAATCTTGCAGACGATCCGCTTATCAAGGCTGTCGTGGTAAACCAGGCTGTTGACGGAACTGCCGAGGCTTTCAGACGTATCAAGCAAAAACGCCCCGATATCATATGTATCGCAGGCGAAGCATATGAAGATTTTGAGGATATTTCGGAAGCTGCCGACCTTGTTGTATGCAGTGACTTCGTCGCCAGAGGGTATCTTATGATCCGTTCGGCACATGAACTTGGGTGCGATACTTTTGTACATATATCGTTTCCGCGACATTTATCCTACGAATCCGTGGAAAGACAGGTGGCTGTCATGAGAGCCGCATGTGAAGAATTCGGTATGGATTTTGAAATGGAGACGGCACCCGATCCCACGACCGATGTCGGTGTTCCGGGGGCTCAGAAATTTATCACCGAACATGTTTCTGAGTGGGTTGACAAATACGGAGAAAACAGTGCGTATTTCTGCACAAACGACGCTCATACAGAGCCGCTTATCAGAATGCTTCTTCAAAAAGGCGGTTATTTTATAGAAGCGGATCTTCCCTCACCTTTAATGGGGTATCCGGGAGCATTGGATCTGGATCTTTCGGCCGAATCGGGAGACTTTGACGAGATCAATAAAAAGATCGAGAAGGCCATCGTCGATAAAGGCGGTGCAGGCCGCTTCGGAACCTGGACTTATTCGTACGGATATACGGTATCGGCAGGTCTTGCCGAGCATGCGCGACGGGTAATACTGGGTGAAAGCGTTTTGACGGATATTAACGATCTTTCCAAGGCTTACGGAGTATTTTCACCGAAGGCTGAATGGAACGGATCATATTATAATGACATCGCGACCGATATGAGATACGACAATACGATATTGATATATCAGGATACATATATATTCGGAGATCCGGGCCATTACATGGGTACCACTAAGGTCGAAGTTCCGGAAGAATACTTTTTGATAAAGTGATCATCTGTTGGGAGAAACAAAGAAAACAATGGCAGATTCCTCAAATAGAAAGAAAAGCAGAGAAGAAAACGGTCCGGAGCGTAAAAAACTAAGTCTGTTCATACCGCTTATCCTTGTTTTCATATTTATGGTCGTTATGATCGTTTATACGTCAAAACTTGTGTATAACGTGGCTGTTCTTAACTCAAATGCCGTTATCGAAGACAGGATAAAGAATGTATCTTCGCTGGTAGACAACCATTTAAATACTGCCGAAAACGTGCTTCAGATAACGGCGGACTCGGTTCATCATATGCTCATAAGCGGTTCAACACCTGCGAGAATACACGAGTTTTTGGTGGAAGAGACCAATAATGTTACCGAGCAGTTCGGAGAAAACTATCACGGACTGTACGGATATATCATGAGTAAGTACATGGACGGTCTTAACTGGGTTCCGCCCGAAGGATATGATCCAAAGACTCGTGACTGGTATGTGGTGGCAAAAGAAAATGACGGAGAAGTGGCGATAGTTCCGCCGTATGTGGATGCACAAACTAACGCGCTTATCATATCCGTGTGCAGAATGTTGTCCGATCGGCAAAACATAATATCTCTCGACGTAAAGCTTGACGGGATCCAGTCTTTGATGGACGAGCTTAACTTAAACGGTAAAGGGCTCGGATTTGTCATGGACGGGAACGGACTTTTTATAGCCTACCGGGATGAGAGCAAAAAAGGAACGTACATAACAGACATTCCGGAAGGCAGTGAACTGCTTGAAAAGATAAAGCGTACCGGGGCAGGAAGCTTTGCCCATTCATATAACGGAGAGAAGTGTACTTTCTTTGTCAATGCGATATCCAACGACTGGTATGTGGTAATGGTGGTAAATGACTCCGAACTCTACGATGAAGTAAAGAGTCAGGTCGCCTTGACGATACTGGTGTGTGTGGTGGTACTTGTGATGATCGTTGCACTTTTCTATGTCGGACGTAAAAATGAACAGAACTATGCCCGTCGCATGGAAGAGATGAAGGCCGAAGAACAGCGCCAGGAGTATGAGACCATGGTGCTCAAGTTAGAAAAGGACGCTGCGGATGAAGCCAATAAGGCAAAGAGTAATTTCCTGGCAAACATGTCTCACGAGATCAGAACGCCCATGAACGCGATAATCGGAATGGATGAGATGATCTTAAGAGAAACCGGCGATACAAAGATCAGAAAACATGCGATGGATATCAGAAGTGCGGCCAGAACGCTTTTGTCGATCATCAACGATATACTCGATCTAAGCAAGATAGAGTCCGGCAAGATGGAACTTGTGCCTGTTGAATACGATTTCGCATCGGTACTCAACGATATAGTTAATATGACCATGAATAAGGCGCGCGACAAGGGACTTTCATACGATCTGAACGTAAATCCCGCTATCCCTTCGCTGTTCTGCGGTGATGAGATCAGAGTCCGTCAGATCATATTGAATATTGTCAATAACGCCATCAAGTATACCGAAAAAGGCGGTGTTAAGATCGATGTTGATTTTGTCGGAGAAACGAGCAAACTTATCGTAAAAGTTGCCGATACCGGAATGGGTATACGCCGTGAAGACATGGACAAACTGTTTTCTTCGTTCCAGAGACTTGATGAGACAAGAAACAGAAATATAGAAGGTACGGGACTCGGTCTTAACATCACACGACAGCTTGTTCTTATGATGGGCGGTAATATCGCAGTGGAAAGCGAATACGGCAAAGGTTCGGTATTTACGGTCGATCTTGTGCAAAGAGTCGTTGATCCCACACCTATAGGCGATTACACGAAGCGCCTCGAAAGATCGCAGCTCGAAGCCGAGGAGTTTAAGGCAAAACTCTTTGCTCCCGATGCAAAAGTGTTGATCG
>JAGCCY010000173.1 GCA_017651385.1 Lachnospiraceae bacterium | reverse complement strand
GGAAGGTATATCTGAACGGCGGCCTGCATGCCCGGAAATCCCCACTCAAGTCCGACGTATGTCAAAAATCCCACAACGACGATGAAAAGGCCTGTTAATGCATATGTCATACCGGCAAGTATCTTTGCAAAATACAGCTCCGCCCTTCCGTTTATGGATGATCTTATCATCGGATCCGTGCGGCGCTGCGTCTCGATCGCAAATATGGCCGCAAGACTTATCCCGACTATCATTATCATATATATGATAAAGTTTGTCGTTCCCTCCAGCACTCCGCTTATAACCGCAGTGTCATATATTTTAAAAGGCTTTTCAAGCTTCTGCTCCCGTTCCTGCCAGTATGCGATCTCACCTTCCGACAGTTTAAGATCCTCATATGTTTCCGCAATGGATTCTTCTCTTTTATGATATACGGTGCTTTCGTTTATCCCCGTAAGGGCCGTCCTGTAACCCCATATATCCCGAACCCACGATCTGATCCCGTCATATTCAAGTTCATCGGGGTCAATGGGTTCTCCCATCTCATCGGTTGCCGCCAGCATTTCGGATATGAATCCGTCGTCTATCACGCGCCCGTCCATAGCCTGATATCTCGGAAGATCCTCAGGGTCAAGGTTTCCGCGTACTTCAAATTCTCCCTGGATAAAAGAAAACACAAAGAATATCAGAAATGTCGCGAAAGCGACTTTGTTTTTGAATATTTTAAAAATTTCATATTTATACAGTGTAAAAAAACAATTTCTCTTTTTCATATTTCTCCGTTCCATGCCTGCCAATAAATGTTTCTGCACATTCCGTGCCGTTAAGATATATTACTCAAATTCCTTAAGATAAAACTCTTCAAGACTTCCCTGTTCCTCTTTCCAGGAGCCCTGCCATATGATATGCCCGCTCTTCATCATGATGATGCGGTCGGCGATATGCTCGATATCGGACACGATATGGGTGGACAATACAACGATCGATACTTTTCCGAGTTCTTCGATGAGGCTTCTGAAACGCACACGCTCCTTGGGATCGAGGCCTGCGGTCGGTTCGTCAAGGATAAGTACTTCCGGACGGTTGATGATCGCCTGGGCTATACCGAGACGCTGCTTCATGCCTCCCGAATACTTTTTGACCTTAACTTTTCCCATATCCTTAAGGCCGACAAGTTCAAGCAGTTCTTCGCACCTTGTATTTGCGGCTTTTTTGTCGATACCTTTAAGGGCGCAGAAATATTTAAGAAAATCCATCCCCGTAAATTCAGGATAATACCCGAAATCCTGAGGAAGATATCCGAGAACGTTCCTGTACTCTTCACTCTCAACCCTGTATCCGTCATATTCGATCTCGCCGCTCGTGGGTGTAAGTATCCCGCACATCATGCGCATGAGTGTAGTCTTGCCCGCTCCGTTGGCGCCCAGCAGACCCGTCACGCCTTTACCGATCTCAAAACTCATGTTGTCAACGGCCGTTTTGCTGCCGTATTGTTTGGTCAGTCCCGATGCTTTTAATTCCATTCGACTTCTCCTGTTCCTACTGTTCTCACTGTTTTATAAAATTCAAAGATCTGAACGATGATGAGCACTGCTGCCGCGATCGTAAGTGTTAAACTTCCCGGATCATAGCGGGCGAACGAGACGAGTGACTGTCTTATCGCAAAGACCGCTCCCGCAACCGCAAGGCATACCAAAACGTTTTCTCTTCCGAATCTCGTCCGCTCGACGATCAGGCATATGATAGCCGTAATACAATACGGAAGAACAAGCTTTACGCAATGATCGATAACGCTGCCGGTATCCGCGAATGCCATCAGCACTGCAGAAACGGGGATCAATGCAAACTGCACGACACCTATCAGTATCATCCTTGCATAAAAAACACCTTTTCCCGACAAAAGAGTGACCGATTCAAGTTCCGTCATATCATACATCCTGGCGCGCATCGCCTCTATTATACCGACACCCGCCACAAAGGGCATAAGATCGGCCACGGCGTCAAGTGTCGCAAAGCGGAACATATCGGCACCGAAAAGGGGAAGACATGCAACGGCGATCGAGATCAGCCATACATATACTCTTATGTATCCTGCCTGAACGGCGATCATTTTAAATGTACTTACGTGTTCTTTGCCTGCGTCTTTTGTAACACTTCGTATAAATGTGTCTTTTTTAAGGTGACCGGGCTTTCCCGCGTATTCAGTCAGTATTATCTTTAAGTCTTTGTCTTTCATCATCAGTTCCCCCCTTCCAACAGTTTTTTAAGCCTGTTTCCGGCTTCTTTTATCCTTCTGTATACCGCAAACCTCGACATATCATAAAACCGTGCTATGTCCTGGATCGGTTCGCTGTTAACATACCTCATTATCAGCATATCCCTGTCATCCGGATTAAGACTTTCAAGTGCCTTTCGCACCGTAAGGCTGTTTACAAGAGTGTTTTCAAACTCGCATGAAACATCTAAAGCCTCCTCATCCTCGGTACTTAACGGCTTAATGCGCCTGTATTCATCAATGCAAAGATTCCTAGCGATCGTATAAAGAAACCGCTCGGGCTGTTCGCACTCGGCTCCCAAAAATCTTAAGAACGTTTCCTGTGTCAGATCTTCGGCGAGGGTTCTGTTATTGACTTTAAAAAAGATATACCTGTATATCTTGTCATAGTACAGTTCTATATCCATGGATTACCTCGTTCATATTGTTAGACGGATTAAGTATATAAGATGTGCGCGGATTTTTAAAATTTTTTTCAAAAATAAAAAAAAAATCCGGAGCATCTGCCCCGGATCACCGTTTATCATCATTTTCCAAGTATTTTGTTCAGAGTCTTTGATATCTTATCTTTAATATATTCCCGTTCTCCCGGAAGCACCAGGTAATATAGATATGATTCGATCACCATATCACGCGGGAGTCCTCTTCCCACTAACTTAAAGTTTACGAATCCACGGTTTGCATATGACGACACTTCTTCGGCACTTATAAAGTGAGGTCTTTTCATGCAATCGGCAATAGAAGGTTTTCCTTTCTTGTTGGGACAGTCAAAGCACGTCCCGTTTTCGAAAGTAAGCTGCATGAGCGACTCGTCTTTGTAATGATCGACGCGCTTTTTACAGTGCGGGAAACATACTTCATCGACTAAGATCTCTATCCTGTCTGCCTTTGGTTCAATTGCTTTAAGCACTTCCTCGTCACGATTAAGATCATAGTCAAGAACTACCAGATAATAGTCCTTTTCAAGCTCAGCCATCAGTTCGGCGGGATCGACGATCCTCTTGGTGGTGCTTGAAAGATACTTAAAATCCGGATAAGTCTTTTTAAGGTAATCCTCAAGGACGGGACTGTTTACAAGCACCTGATTCATACCGTTGTTTGCGATATCCATTATGAGATTGCAGTATGTATCGTTTAAATGCTTTTCGGTGAGTAAGGAATTTGTCCAGGTAAATCTCACGGGAACGTTCAGCTTATTATAAGTAGAAACGATCTTCTCCATGTCACCTTTTGAAGTAATTCCGAAAACCGCTCTCCCGCCGTTCCATATCGCACCCGGAAAAGTACCGTAGACACTTGCGACTTTATACCCTTCATTAAACTTCTCGGGATACTCTTCCATAAGGTTTATGATTATCTGATTTAAGTAAAAGAAATAATAAAATCCCGGAAGATGCCAGTATACTTCTTTTGCCATAACTTCTCCTTACTTCCACGGTGCGGGCTTCGGTCTTGCGACATTGATGATATGCGAAGCCTGAAGATTCTTAAGAAGGAAAAGCCTTGCTTCACCGAAAAATTCGGGCTTGATCATAAAATAACAGTAGGTATCCACAAGTGAAAACAGATTTGCGGTACGGCCTTCGATCTTAAAATTGTTTATACCCGCGGGGATATACTTATCCCAGATATCCTCGGGTTTTATGAATGTAGGATAATCCTTTATGGTCCATACGCAGTTGTAATCGCCGTATTTGCAGACCCATTCCTTTATTGGAACCTGCTGTTCTTTTGGAAGCGTACGATTTAAAAGAACCGTCCTCTGGTCTCTTGCTATCTGGCGGTAGTGTTCGCCGCGTCTCGGACAGTTGGGCTCACAAAGGGTATTTACGAGCACCTCAAGCTTTTCGGGATGCGTAAGCTTTCCCAAAAATTCCCAATGATTGTTTAAGTTATAGTCAAGGACCACATATTTATAGCCCTTTTCAAATTCCGCATTGATATCGTCCGCACTCTTAAGTTCCTTACATGTGGAACTGTTATATGCAAAATCGGGATATTTTTCACGAAGGTATTTCTCAAGTATCGGTGACATTACCATAACTTCGTTCATACCGTTATCCGCAACCTGCATGCAGTAATTGCAATACGGATCGTCAAGATCTTCTTCGGTAATGAGCGGATTTGTAAAAGTGTATCTTACGGGTATACCCTGCTCGTTTATGTTCTTGACCACATTTTCGATAAATTCGCGGTCACACTGGTCGTGCTGGATAAGCCTTCCGCCGTTCCAGAGCGCAACGGGAAAACATCCGAAGAAAGAACCTATCTCCACACCCTCTCTGAACCATTCGGGTTTATTGTCAAGAAGACTCACCCACATCATATTGAGCGGGTAATTAAATCTGAGTCCTGGTAAATGAAATCTCGCCTTAACCATATTATCCTCCCAAAGCTTTAAAGCCGCTTTCCGGCATGTGCCGGTTTTTATCCGGCACCGCCTTGTCTTATAATTTTACGCCTCTTCGTCGGGCTTTGGCAACAATCTTTCATACGAGAAAGATTTAAAGACAGCATATACGGGCTCTTCCCTGTCTTCACCGTCAGTCGCGAAGATCCCGACGGTACAGCCCACAAAGCCTCCCGCAACTTCCGTGGACAGTTCGGGAATATTGTAATTTCTCACAAGAGGCTCAACGCCCTTATCGCTCATGATAAATAACGACGCCTTCGTACCCGAGACTTTAAGTATAAGTGTAACGGGGCTTAATTCTGCGGGTGAAGCAGTAAGGACTTCTTCCGTTCCGCCCTTTACAAGCACTACTCTTGCACGGTTTTCGTACACTTCAAATCTTAACTGATAGTCATTGCTCTGCATATAGCAGATACCGGCACGGGCACCGAGATATAAGTTATCCGGCACAAATGTTGCCCTTGCTTCAAACATATGGCTGTCCTGTCTTATTGCCACAAAAGAAGGATGGCCCGTTTCGGTTAAGTTATCGGTACCGCATTTAAGAAGAAGGCCGTCTTGCGTAAAAGAAACAAAATCCTTGTGCGACTTTCTTAATGAAAGCCACTCGGGGCCGAGTTCCTTCACGCGTGTAAAATCATATTTTTTGGATACATTCGGAAGACTTGTCTCGATCACTTCGGGTACGAACTCATCAAGCTTTACGATAAGTTCATCGGATAAAACACCGAGTCCCGGATTGACAAGCGGCCAGCCGTCTTCGAAAGTCACCTTCGCAAGGAATGTCTCGCGTCCCATTGTCGTATAGCCCTTTGTGGGGCGCACTGCCAGCATCACCATATACCATTCGCCGTTTGCCGCAAGGAAAAGATCTCCGTGGCCCACATACTGGATCGGATAGCGCTTTCCTAAGTGTCTGTGCGTAAATATGGGATTATTGAAGTTATTCTCATAAGGTCCGAACACGGTCTTCGATCGTGCGCAGCATATGGCGTGATGGGGGCCTGTGCCGCCTTCCGCATGGATAATATAGTAATAGTCGTCTATCTTATAAAGATGCGGTCCCTCGGGCCAGTGAACGCCTTTCACGGCACCGTTCCATACATCATGCTTTTCGCCGATGAGCTTAAAATTCTCAATATCGATCTCCTGGATGTATATATACCAGTCGCCGTCATACTTACAGCCTTCGGGATTCGGATGCGTTCCGATATAATAACACTTTCCGTCATCATCAAAGAAAAGACTCGGATCTATACCTTCCGCACCGTCTATATAATGAGGTTCCGACCAGGGGCCTTCGGGTTCTTCGGCCGTTACTATGAAATTTCCTCCATGGGACACGTTTGTGCATATTACATAGAAGATACCGTCGTTGTATCTTATGGTCGGCGCAAAAAGTCCCTGTGAATGGCCCGCATTCTCAAGCGGAAGCTGGGACTCCCTGTCAAGTACGTTTCCTATCTGCTCCCAATGGGCAAGATCAGTACTGTGCATGATCGGAAGACCCGGAAAATATGAAAATGACGAATTGACAATGTAATAATCCTCTCCGACGCTTATGGCCGAAGGATCCGGGTAAAATCCCTGTAATATCGGGTTTACGGCTTTTACTGACATTTAAATTCTCCCTTTTATTGTTCTTTTACCTGTTCTTTTTCTTCTTTATTGGGGTTCCTTATTATGATCTCCCCGTCCTTAATGGTAATGGTGACCTTATTATCCTTAAGCTTTAAACTGTCTATGAGCTCGTGAGGTATCTGCACACGGTTCGCACGGTCCAAAACGGCATATTCCTCCTGAGTATCTTCGTTCCTCCAGTCGATGCCGCTTTCCTTAAGACGGTCTGCATAGGCTTCCTTAAGCACACGCTCGGAGCTTATCTTTCCGTCCCTTATCGCAACAACACGCTTAACCTTCTTGGAAAGTGCCATATCATGCGTAACTATCAAAATGGTCTGTCCGTTTCTGTTAAGCTCCGTAAATACATCAAAGATGTAATCCGCGGTGGCATGATCGACACTACCCGTAGGCTCATCGGCCAAAAGAAGCTTCGGTGAATTGGCAAGTGCGATCGCTATCGCGATCCTCTGCTGTTCACCGCCGGAAAGCATGTTCATACGGCTGTGCTTCTTATGAGCCATACCTACCATTTCAAGAAGTTCCATCGCCTTGTCATGCTTTTTGCCTGTGTTCGATAAACTCATGGGAAGCATTACGTTTTCAAGAGCTGTAAGATAGGGAAGTAAGTTTCTTCCGTTATTCTGCCACACGAACCCTACGGTGTCGCGCTTATATCCTATAAGCTCGTGCTCGGACATCGTAAATAGATTCTTTCCGTCCACCAGAAGGGCACCGGCACTGGGCTTATCAAGACCGCCTATCATGTTTAAAAAGGTGGACTTTCCGCTTCCGGAATTACCGATGATCGCGGTAAGTTCTCCGGTGTTGACGATAAGATCGAGACCATGAAGCGCAAGTACTTCGGTTTCTTTTGTCTTATAAATTTTCACAAGGCCGTCGGCCTTAATCATTATATCATTCTCAGCCATTTATTCTCTCCCCGTTTTCGAGTTCGATTATCATGTCTGCGGCATCCATAAGACCGACATCGTGTGTGGTCATAAGTACGGTGATGCCTTCTTTTCTGGTCATCTCTTTAAATATCTCGGTTACCTTTGCCGCCATGGCCGAGTCAAGCTCCGCCGTGGGCTCATCGGCAAGGATAAGCTTCGGGCCGTGTGCAAGCGACCTTGCGATCGCAACTCTCTGCTGCTCACCACCCGACATCTCGGCGGGCATGTGGTTCATACGATTATGAAGACCCACGAGATTTAAGCATTCCTCAACTCTCTTGTCGCGTTCTTTTGACGGACGTATGCCCGCCATGCGCATGGAAAATTCCACATTCTGAAATGCATTGAGTGAGGGGATCAAAGAAACCGACTGGAACACAAAGCCCATTTCCTTACGTCTTAACTCTTCACGCTCATTCGCGTTCATTCCCTCTATTGCTTTTCCGTTAAGATAAACAACGCCTTTTGTGGGATCGTCGAGCGTACCTATGATGTTCATAAGAGTGGTCTTTCCCGAACCCGAACGACCTTTAAGTATGGCGAATGTCCCTTTCGGAACCTCCGCATTTATACCTTTAAGAGCGGTAAATTCACCGCCCGGCACAGGGAATATCCTTGTAATCCCTTCCGCCGTTATTACCAATTCATCTGCCATTATTCTTCACCCAACTTAAGTGCCTTGGTTACATTCATCTTGGAAAGTATAGCTATAAGTACCGCTATGGCCGTAAGCATTACGAATACGATCACGCCGTAAAGCTTATACATATCCGCCGCAACGGTATATAACTTCATGGGCAGAGCCTGATTTTCCGAAGCATATGCCCTTTGAAGTATCGGAACAAAAAGAGTCGATGTGATCTTTCCTATTCCGATGCCCGCAAGTACCGAGAAAAGTCCGGAGAATATCTGCTCATTTATGAGCATATGGAATATCTCTCCCTTGTGAAGACCCGTTGCACGAAGTACACCGAAGATCAGTTCTCTTTCTCTTATGGACATTACCCAATAAATAAGGTATCCGACCGCACAGAGGATGATCGTGACCACGAATCCCATCGTTAGCACACCGTTTGTACCCTGAAGCAGAGGATCCGATAAGGTTGCATCCATCTTGGCCTCTCTGTTTACGTACTTGCTTAATTGGATATGGTTGTCATCGATCCATTTATATACGTCTTCCGAATCATAGCCGTCTTTAAGTTCTATCCACACTTCGTAGGGCGTCGTACCCCACTTATTGATAAGATAATCATAGTGTGCGACCAGAAGATATTTTTCCTCGGAATATGCGGTACCGTCGGGATTAAGTCCGTTTTCTACCGGAGAAAAACCCGGGAAGTAATCTATGAATCCGACGATGGTAGCCGTAGTATACTTCTTCTGTGAATTGTAGAAGCTTATGGAATCACCGACCTTATAACCCAGTTTCGTTTGGAAAGCAGACGATACGAGCACTCCGTTTTCCACAACTGCAAGGTCATTTAAGTATTCGTAGTAATGCTTCTTTAAAAAGCCCTTATCCACCATGGTCATCGAACCGAATTCTTTGGTATTGATACCCATAGCGGTGACCCTGACATTTTCGTTGGAAACACTGCTTCTTACATGAGCACCGGTATCGCATATGACTTTTGTGAAGCTTTCAGCCGCTTCCATGGAATTGTATTTTGCAAAATCCGGCATGATATAATCACCCGTTGGGGTACCGTATCTGTCTGTCATCTGCGTCCAGATCTCTTTAATGATGACATCCGTACCCGAAAGATATTTCGTATTCTCAACCGCATTCTGAAGAATGGTACGTGCTACGGTCGCATGATACATACCGAGTGATATCGTCATGATAAGGAAAAGCATGATAAGCTGCTGCTTACGCCCGTTCTTTATGTTCTCCATAAAGGACACAAAACTCGCGGGACCCCATTTGCTCTTTCCTATCGTATATATAAGCTTCACAATGTACGGCTGGATACGTAAAAAGAAAAGTCCGGCACCGAGAATGAAAAGCGATGAACTTATATAAAGAAGGGGATCCAGACTTTCACCGGCCATAACGGAGTTTGAAAGGTCTCCGCCGTTTTTGTTGAAACTGTAGAAACCGTAAAGCGAAGCTCCGAGAAGTATGACATCGAGAAACAGTTTCTCCCACCAGGCCTTCTTTTTAAGTGCCTTGGACTGTTTAAGCTTTACGATCGTAACACGGCTGTGCTTGATCGACGGGATCGTGATACTTAATAAAGATACAAGTATTGCGCCCGCAAGATATATAAAGGTCTCTTTTGTATATGAAACATCCAATGCCCTGTTAAAATCAAACTGAAGGAAATTCCGCGTCGATCCGAGCAGCCTTGCGATCATTGCCCCGAGCGGAAGTCCTATTATTCCGCCTGCAACGGTAATAAAAAGTCCCTGATAAAAGTAAAGTCTTATGATCTGCGCACGCGAACTTCCTCGGCTCTTTATGACCGAGATCTCGTTTTTCTCCATCTCGTACATCTGGCTTGAGATCATCAAAAGGAAGGTTGCCAGCATCGCAAGGACAGGAACCTGTAAGATCATAAGAGTTGCCGATATTCTTTTAACACGGATATCGTAATCGTCGAGAACTGATGTATATGCGGGCTTTCTTAAAACGCTCTTATAGCCGCTTTCTTCGAGAAGATATTCCGTAGCCTTTTCAATACGTTCCACATCAAAAGAAGTAAGACTGTTGTAATCAAACATTGCGGTGCTTGAAGCATTCAAAGAAAACTTTGCGGCATTGTCGCCCGTAAAGCATTCTCTGAAGGTCTTCGGATTACAAAGTAACGAATCGTTTAATTTTTCGGGTTTTATGTACCAGAAATAACCCGAATCGTCGGATGCATCATAAACACCCTTTATATATACCCTTAAAGGGGTTCCGTCCGCAAAACGGAGATTATCAAAAGTGAAATATTCATCCACAAGAAGTCTTCTGTCGACAAGACATGACTGGCTCACCACGCATTCGATCGCACCGTCTTCTGTCATACCGGATTCGGAATACATTTCACCGGTCAGTATTTTGATGTTCTTATCAAGATCGTCGATAGCCGCAAGCTTAACGGAAAGTTCTTTGGCATCGCTTCTTTTTGTATCCGAACTCATTGTAGCGGCGGTAAGATTTAAATACTCAAATGTATTAAACTCTTTAACCTGCAGAGTATCATATATATATGCCGCAAACTCGTCCATTTTTTTAATTGTGGCGCCGCCTCTTTCCTTTTTGACGGATGCCGCACCCATGACAAGTGTAGGCCACCGCCCCTCCGACACGGCATAATCATCAAATTGATCGATCAGCATTCTGTCATAAGCCGCGGTACGGTAAATGGGAAAACTCACCACCGTCGCGGTAAGGAGAATACAGCCCAGCAAAAGGCATACATTCATCCATTTCTTATGCCACATTTTTTGTAACATTATTCCAAACATATCGTCATTCCTTCGGTAAGACCTTCAGCCACCCAATAATTATTATTATCCGATCCTCCCGCTATAAAGCTTAAGTAATCGGGATTTCCATTCTCATCCAAAACCTTTACGTACGTTACTCCGCCCTCGAATTTAACCGCACTCCTGGGTACCAGGATCACGTTGTCCATCGAACGTATATCCGCGCTTACGCCAAACTGGGTCCTGGACCACCAGCCGTCCGCACCTCTGTTGGTCTCTGCCATTGCAGCCATATCCTCCGGTGAAACCTGTATCAATACATAATTCGTTGTAAGATATTTTGACAGTGCACACGGCGCGACCGTAACAACATCCCCGACAACCTGAACCTTCTGGTTCTCGGCATTTGTGTAAGCAATGTCGGCTTTGTTACCGCAGGAAAGCTGTCCGCTTGTATCTTCGACTACCACAAAGCAGTCCGTTTCGGAAGATATCTGGGCAACACGTCCGTCCTTCTGAAGAATATCGCCTTCCTCGAAGTTGATGATATCCGTGATGATACCGCTGTAAGGAGCCACGACTGTAGTCCTTACCTTATCTTTTTTCATGTCGGAGAGCTTTTCTTCAAGTTCCTTTATATACTCATTCTGATTTTTTATCTGCTTTTTGTTTCTGTCGTTTTCATTGTTCTTTTCAAGTTCGGCAAGATCTTCTTTGGCCCTTTGAAGCGTTCTTTCATTACGCCTTATATCGACATCATTGGCCTTGACTCTTATGACAGCTATTTCCTGTCCTTTTTCAACACGCTCGTAACGGTGCACTTTAAGCTCATCTATATATGTCGTACCGTATTCAACGGGGTTTTTGATCCACTCAACCTTGGAATAATACAGATAACCGTTACCCTTGTAATTGGCTGTGATCCTTCCCCTTGAAAGCGTTGAAGTTTTCGATGATTTATCAACCTTAAACTCCGAGACGACCTTGTCTCCCTCATTTAAGCCGGATACTATCTCGGTATACAGGCCCGAAATAAGTCCTGTCTTTACGGGAGTATAATTTGTCTTTTCTCCGTCAAATACATATACGAATGCCCCATCGGCATCGGTATTTACTGCATCTTTCGGAACGGTCAGCACATCATCACGTTTATCCGTCACAAGAACGATCGCTGCATAATCACCTGCTTTGACCGTCTTTTCGGGATCAGAGATGAGAAACGTCGAAAAACTCTCCGACTGTTCGGCCGCTGCTTCTTTTTCTTCAACGGTCAGTTCCTTATACATGGTATCGTATCTCACGCCGTTTACTATGGCATATACATCGACAGCCTTCTTGACCTCGCTTTGATATATCATCTCGGTCTTTACTTCCAGATTGTTGAAATCTCCGACGGCCGCAACGGAAACTTCTTTGTTTATATAAGATGTCTCATCAAAATAATTGATCGCAACAACCCTTCCGCTTATGGGCGCGGATGCTATTACGTCGTTTCTCTTTGCACGAAGCCTTTTAAGCGTCTTTTTGTCAAAATCCGCGTCAAGCTCATAGAGTTCGGTTTTCTCTTTGATATCCTGCTCGCATCTTTCTTTTCTGGCTACAGCATTCTGATATTTTCCTTTGTACTTTGCATACTCGGCATCATATCCCATTCCGCCGTAGCTTGCCTTTTCGGCATCCGTCATTTTTTCAAAGTTCTGCACGATCTGGCCGTAATAATCAACATCAAACTTTGCCTCCGCAAGAGTCTTGTTGTAATCGGCTATGGCCTCACTGTAATCCTCAAGCGCTTCGGAAATACGTTTTTCCATATCTTCTATCTGCTTATCGATAGCTTCCGTGGATGCATACATGATCGCATCACCGGCTTTTACCTCGGCGCCCGGTAATTTAGCAAAGGATTTAAACTGCTGATTTGTGGGGAAGTGTGTTTCGACCGTCTTAGGCACCACTTTCCCCGAAAGAACCTTTGACGTTGCAAGGTCACGTCTTGTGACTACGGCATAATCAGCCGTAACTCCGACAGGTTCCACCAGTTCAACTTCCGTATCGGAATCATCGCTTGAACCGCATGCGGCAAATGATCCCATTATAAGTACGGATGCAATTGTCAAACATAATAATCTTTTTATTCTCATTTCTTAACTACCTTTTCACCCTCGGAAAGTCCGCTTAATATTTCGACTCTCTCATCACCTTTCAAACCGATCTCAACGTATCTGATCTCCCTGTTATTATCGGCCGAAAGTGTATAAACATATGACTTATCGCCCGCAATATGCAGAACGTCGTTAGGGATCGAAAGAACCTGCGATCTCGATTCAACAGGAACATTTATCGTACCCATCGTACCCACCTCGGGCGTTGCGTTATCGGGACCCGTAAATACTTCAAAGAGCATATTTTCTTCCCATTTGTCCATTTCGTAAGGAATAAGGATGTATTCTCCCGAAGCGGAAGAATAACTTACTTTCATATTCACCTGCTGACCTTCTTTGAAAAGATCCTTGTACTCGATGCCCTCCACCGTGAAAAGACAGTTTGAATTATCGACTATCGTCATGATCACTGTACCTTCTTTGGTAGTGGAACCTTCAAGGTTTGTCTTAAGCTTATAGACTTTTCCGTCCATCTTGGCATAAAGACGGCTTCCCGCAAGTTCCTTTTTCTTAATAGCAAGCTCTTCCCTGTCAAACTCAAGGCTGTCATTTAAAAGAACTCTCTGCCTTGCGTATCTGTCCTGAATACCCTTAACGGTGTCCGCATCTCCAAAGCCCGATACCCAGACATCCTGGATATCCAACGCCTCATCCATTTCGGTATAGCTTAGTAAGAGTTCATTTCTTTTGATCTGATAAGTAAGTCTTTCGATCTCTTCTTCAAGCGAAGCGGAGGAAAGTTCGCACAAAAGGTCTCCCTTTTTGACCTCATCGCCCTCATGAACGTATACCTTATCAACAAACTTTCCGGTAACGTCAAAAGAAACCTCCTGGTCATTGGTCTGTTTGTATTTACAATCGATATTCTGGGTAAGAATGACATCGTCGATCTGCGCGGTAACGAGACTGTAAGATATTACAGCCTCCTCGGAATCTACGACCACGGTATGATCTTCATCGACTTTTCCGCAGGATGATAAGAATGTAGCAAAAAGCGATATGACCATTAATCCACATAAAACTTTTGATTTCATATATATTCTCCTAAACACTATAAAGAATATTATATCGTAACTGTCAATCTTTCCTATTATATCTTGCTTTTTTTAAAGGCAAAACTTGCCATTAAGAAACAGCAAAGCGCGGTTTCAATTGCCTATAAAGTAAAAAAAACGGGCAGTGCCCGGAAAACACTGCCTGTCTTTATCAATTATTCAGTTAATGTCGAAACTTAATTTCCAGCGTTAGCTTCGTCAATGTAATTCTTAGCAATATCTCTAACACCATCAAGGATCTCGGAGATCGTCTGTGTGGTATCAGGACCGATAGCCCAAAGGAAAGGACCATTCATGAAATCGCCATTGTTAGGAATTAAGTTCTGTAATTCGATAGTGGAGTTTGCACCCATAAGCGGAACTGTCTCGGTACATGCTCTCTCGTCGAAGTTACCTGTACGTGTTGTGTTAACGAAAGGATTGTAATCTTCGTAACCGGGAACAAGTTCATTCCAGGTATCGAATGCGAATGCGCACTTCCAAGCCTTATCTGCATCATAGCAGCCGGGGATTACATAAACGTTATCCTGAGCTGTCTGGATGAGGCTACCCTTAGGTCCCTTCGGGAACATAGCGAAACCAAGTTCGTCTTCCATATCTGCGAAGAGGTTGCCGGGTGTAGCGCAGTACTGCTGATCGATACAGAATGCAGCACCACCGTTCTGGAACTGTCCCTGATAGTAATCCCATGAAGGAGCTGTGCCGTCTTCAGCAACAGGACCATTCCAGTCATACTTCTGGTAGATACCAAGAATCCACTCAAGAGCTTCAACAGTCTCGGGAGATTCGATTTCATATGTATACTTGCCGTCAGCATCCTGACCAACATACTTACCACCGTTTGAGAATACAGCTGCAGATGTACCAACACCTTCGTTAACAGCTATACCCCAGATATCGATAGTACCGTCGTTATCTGTATCACGCTGAACCTGTGCAAGGATCTTTTCAAACTCTTCCCATGTCCAAGTGTCATTAGCCTGCATATCATAAATGCTTTCAGGATCAACACCTGCTTCGGTAAGAAGTCTCTTGTTAAAGTAAATACCGGTTCTGGGTTCTGCAGGACCTGCATGCATACCGAAGATACCGCCATTAATGGAATATAACTTATGACATCCGTTTGCTGTATACTTAGCATCGTTGAAGTCAAGGCAATCAAGTGTGGAAAGGTCATAGCAAAGACCTGTCTGTGCTGCGGAAAGAAGTGTAGCATCGCCAGAATGGATTGTCCAAACGTAGTTCTCATCATCTCCGCCTGCGTTAACGTAGTCAACGAAATCCTGAGCACCTGAACCCCAGTCACCCATTGTTACTGTGTGTACCTTGAAGTTGTAGGTCTCCTGGATCCATTCACGATACTCGTCACGAGCTTCCTCGTAATCTGTCTGAGGATCTGAAGGATTCTCAAAGTTATCGGGTGTGAACCAGTCACGGATTGTAACCGTAACACCGCCAAGGTCATAAGCTTCGCCTGTTGCGGGATCGGTTAAAACTGTGTACTTGCTTACTTCTTCCTCTACTGAGGGCTCGGTGCTCTCAACAACAGAAGTATCTTCTGATGCAGAAGCAGCAGGCTCGGTAGAAGTAGAAGCTGCGGGCTTATCGCCACAAGCTGCAATGCTCATGGTCATTGCTACTGCCATAGAAGCTGCAAGAACCTTCTTTGTCATAGCTCTTCTCATAATAATATTTCCTCCTTTTTAGCCGGCATAATCGCCATATTTATAAATCACATGCATTTTGAATTAATGCTTTCCGGGCTTCAAAACACTATGCGCTTTACAAACTATTAACATAATATCTCAAAAATTGTTACAAAACTTCTCATTTATTGCGATTACTTTACCCAAATAGTGGCAAAAAGTATCACATCTTGATACCGGTACTTGCAATACTCTCAACAAATGCCTTCTGAGCGAACAGATAAACCAGAAGAATAGGCATGATTATGAGCAATGTACCTGTTGAAAGGATACAGTTTGATAACTGGGTCGATACGCTTACCTGCTCATTTACCGCACCCTGCTGACGGGCAACATAAACGCCGAGGGCATCGACTACGTTTGCAAGCGATGTACTTACAAGCACTTTTCCGCCGAGGAAAAGCTTTGAATAAAAACCGTCCGTCCACTGCCATACAAGCGCAAACAGGAAACATGAGGTAATGATCGGTTTCGACTGCGGAAGCATGATACGCGTAAATGTTTTGAACATACCGCATCCGTCCACATATGCAGCCTCTTCAAGGTCAATGGGGATGTTTCTGAAGAACTGTCTTACAAGATAGATATAAAGACCGTTCTTAAGGCCCATACAACCTGCACTCATAAGGTAATAAGGAAGAACACTTCCTCGAAGGTTTAATCCCTCTCCCTTGATTGCTCTTATGATTCCAAGGAAATCCCAGTATCTGAAGTGAAGATAAAGAGAACTCGAAAATGCCTGAGGCGGGATGATGATAAGTGCAAGCACAAATGCAAACCACATTTTCTTAAGCGGGAACTTAAATCTAGCAAACCCGTAACCTACTATGGTACACATAGCTGTCTGAAGGAGCGCTATCGTAAGAGAAATGACGGTTGAATTTTTAAGTCCTTTGCCGTATTGCATTATATTTGCGGCCATAATGTAATTCTCTGCCGTAAATTTTGTGGGTATGGATACGACTATGGGATTATAAAGATCCGATTCTTCCATGAAGCTTACGGATATTTTATTAAGTATGGGCTGAAGTATCAGGAAACACATACCGAACAGAAGCACGAATCTGCACACCTTCACAAGGAAGTTCATGACATCTTTCTTAAAAAGATAACCGCCCGAAGCTCTGTTTCTTTCCCAATAGGAACCATACTTTTGAGTCTTAAGCATTTCTTTTGCTTTAGCCTTAGTCATTGTAGTATACCCCCTTGGAGATAAAGAATGAAGTAATACCGATAAATGCGGTCACGATCAAAAAGTATGCCCACGACATCGCCGAAGCGGGGCCATAATCAAGCATTACGACCATAACTGTCTGTATCTTATCCATAACGTCGTTATCGGATCTCATACAGAAATCAACAACCGTATATATCCAGTTTACAAGGAAGATTGAACTGATCATCGGGAAAGTGATCTTCCATAAACTTTCCCAGCTTGTACATCCTTCGATATCAGCCGCTTCATACATACTCTTCGGTATGGTCTGAAGACCCGATAAGAATATGATGATCTGAATACCGGATGCAACAGCAATATCGTAAATATTGTCTATGATCTCGAATACCCATTCGTATGCCCTTGTACCTACACCGGCGGTACGAAGTATCGTCTGCAATGCTCCCGTGACACTTATATTCTGTGTTGTGGTCTCAACCGTCTGCGAGATCATCGCCATAAGGTAGTTATTCTCTTCAAGACCGAGCATAACACCGGACGATAATATAACGGGAAGGAAGAATATGGCTCTTACAAGACCTCTTCCCTTAAAATCCTGATTAAGTATCAGTGCCACAAAGAAACTGAATACTATGATACCGATCGAATAAAGTATCATTCTGGACAATTCGTTGACCAGATTCTGCGAATAGTCGGGATCCACACGGAATGCGACGCGATAGTTCTCAATTCCGATCCACTGTTTTGCAACGGAACCCGGGCTTAATGTTACCAGGCTGAAACTCATCTGAAGCGAATCCAGCATAGGCTTGACCATAAAAAGTAAGAAGCCTAATATGAACGGCAATATGAACAGATATCCCGCTATCGCTTTTCTCTTCTGAAGACCCGCCAATTTGTTTTTTTGTTTCTTCATATCAACTGACCTTTCAAATCAATTCTTTGTTATCTGACTACAAGATAATCTCTTGCAGGAACTTTTACTCCACCGTCGGAATATTCTCCGAAACCGTAATTAACGTATACCTTTGTACCGTCTTCATATGTTGTGACCGAAACATCATCGGTAAGGATCCGGTGATCTTCTATAGTCTGATTAAATGTATGTCCAAGTTCCGAATCATATCTTTGATAAATCTTAAAAAGTTCGTCTGACCATGCACTGTAATCCGAAGCGTAATATTCTGTATACAGTGTCTTCTGCAGGGTAAACGGTGACTCTTTCATAAGCGAGAACGAAAGACCCGCACCGTACTCGGCTGCGTAAAGCACTGCCTCTTCCTCATTACCGCAGGTATTGATCGGGAAGCCTGTGTAATCCACATAACCGTGAACGGCTATCTGGTAGAAAGGAACACAATAATCAATGATCGTGTATTCACTTCCGCGAAGATCCATATTTGTGATCATATCGGCATAAGGAAGTGCGTATGCATTTCCGTCGTTGATCATTATCTTCTGACCGCTGTCCTTAACATTTTTAAGAAGGTCGACCTGCATATCCATGGCCTCGTCGCGGCTGGTGTAATCTTTTCTGTAGAAGTCCGATGAAAGATCGTGTCCTATATCCTGGAATGAAACTCCGGTGTTATAACCTTTAGTCTCTTCCACGAGGTTCTCGGCCATCTTTATGATGGTGTCCCCGTGTAAAAGGAAGTAACTGTCAAGACCCTCTCTCGCCGAATATGTTACTGCACTGTATTCATATAATTCCGCACGTTTCCTTGAAAGGAACTTTGCAGCATCCCTGTAAGAGAAGAAACCGTGGAAAATATTGCTTTCAAACTCATACTCGGTAATGCCGTCAAGATATAAGTCCACACCGAGGTTTGTGGCCAGAGCAGACAGATCCTTAAGATCTCTCTTGCTTCCGAGCGCTCCGATCGTATGTATGTGCTTTAAATATTTCTGTCTCACACCGCCGTTGCACCAGCCTGTGTATTTAACGGAGAGATTGTCGATACCCCCGTCTTTAAGCTCCGTAATAAGTTCGGAAGCTTCATCGTATGTGGTAAGTGCAAGCGGTCTTGAAACGGGAATACCCATTATCTGCTTAACCTTATCGACCGCGCCTACTACTTCTACCGCAACCGGAGTTGAAGTATCGTCATTCTCGGTAAAATATCCCGGATATTTATCGATAAGATAAGACCTGTAGTCCTTGGCCATATCCACATAGCTTCCCGAATCGATAAAACTGTATCTCTTTACGATACTTTCATCGGGCAGTTCCGGAAGATATACAAACATATCTGTATTTGCTGCGGAACCGAGATCGTATTTTTCACGCGGCTTAATGGAATATATAGCCGTTACATAGTTGTAACTTGAAGTCTTTCCGCTTATATCGCCCTGACTGGAAGCATATGACGAACCATCTTCGAGGATATAGATAAATGAATCATTATAGTCCGATATACCGTATACATTCAT
>JAGCCY010000172.1 GCA_017651385.1 Lachnospiraceae bacterium | reverse complement strand
CAGCTTTTTATTAAAGATCACCGTAATAGTCCATATCTGCCAGGTGATCCTCGGTATAATCTTCTATTTAACGGTATTCAAGGTTAAACCCGTTAATCCTGCAAAACATTTTTCCGTAACTTCGGTTCCCGCGATCCTGATAGGTTTTATCGGCGTGGAACTTGTATTCAGTCTTCTTCTTAACTTTGCGGGCTATATCTTCCCCAAGACAATGGAAGAATACGGAGAGCTTATAGAATCGACGGGAATCGCCGATCTTACTCCTCTTGCGGCGTTTGCAACACTTGTACTTGCACCCATCGGCGAAGAGATCCTTATGAGAGGTATGACGGTCAGGATCCTTAAGAAATGCACCGATAAGTTCTTTGTGATAAACGTTATCCAGGCTTTGCTCTTCGGAATACTTCACGCAAACCTTGTGCAAGGCATATACGCATTTATCCTCGGTCTTGTTCTTGGATATATCGCAAAACGTTACAACACGATCTACGCATCGATGCTTGCACATCTTGCATTTAACTTCTCGGGAACCTTCATCGTATCATGGCTTTTCGGCAGTGAAGAAGAAACGCTCGGAGTCTCAACCATACTCCTTACACTCGGTATCGCTTTTGTATGTCTCGCGATCGGCTATGTCCTTTTAAAGCGCGACAAGCCTTACGTTGAAACCCCTGAGGAAGTTTTGATCCCCGCAGAAGCGCCGATAGAACCTATGGAATAATTAAATCAGTATTTAACATTTAAAAAGGGAACGCTTTTTAAAGCGTTCCCTTTTTTGTTGATCTTATATCTTATCAATACACTCTTGCTTTTGATGCTTCCACGGTTGCAAACGGGCCGGGGATCACATTTAATCCGCGCTTATCGCCGAAATAGTCTTCATCGAATGTGATCGGTGTACCGTCAGGGTTTTCATAATATTCTTCGGGCTCGAATGCCTTGCCCAAGGTTTCCGTACATATCGTGTGAACCTTAAAATCCTTTACAAGTTCTACCACGTTTGTATCAAGGCAGTACTCTCCGTCTTTCTCGACAAGATTTACATATGCATTCTCGCTGCTTACAAACTTGTCCGTTTCTTTTGCAAAAGAACCCGCTCCCGAAAGATATGCATTGCCGTGCGACCATACCGGAAGATGTCCGAAGTGAGCCGATGCAAGCTTGCCCATATCGGGACGTTTTACTCCAATGTCGAACTGCTTGATCCAGTCTTCATATACGGGATATTCATCCCATACATGGGTTCCGACCTCAAGATTGGAAGGAACTCTTTCCATGTTCCAGCCGTCCAGATAATCCTCGGGGATTGGTGTACGCTGTATGAAAATGTTGTTGTAGAATCTGTCGTCGCCGTGAAGTATGGTCATAAAACCGAGGACTTCAGTTCTGTGAGGAATATGGTAAGGAGTGTAACGGGGCTGATTCTTTCCGTCGATGACCGAGTCAACGCCGCTTCCCACCATTACAAACGAACCGCAGATAAGGTTGTGTACCATGGCAACACCTTCCGTAGCCACTCTTAAAGAGCAGGGGCTTAAAAGAATGTTGTTGTCTATGAGCATGGGACCGTGTCCGACTTCCACAAAGATATCCTGATCAAATCTGTCGGGGCGTGCCTTTATGAATTCGGGCGGATTATTGTCATGTAAGAAGTTTCTTGTAATCCTGGTGCCCTGTGCTTCCCAGTCTGTCCAGATACCCATCGAGCAGTGATGGATGTGGTTGCGTCTGAAGATCACGTCAATAGCTGCATGGAACTTGATGCCTGCGATCTCCGCACCGCCAAGCTGCTGCATGTTGTTTATATTATGGATATGGTTGTCCTCGATGATCGAGAATACGCAGCCCATACGTCCTACGATACCTGTCTGCTCACAATGATGGATGTGGCAGCGTCTTACGATATGAGAACCGACGGTCTCTTTTGTCCATCCGTCGTACTGTGCACGGCAGACCGCATCTCTCTCCATCTGTGTGGGACTCTTGACATGCTTATGGAAGAAATAATTGTCGTTGTTTTCCTGTGAATAGTTACCGAATGAGATACCGCAGCACTTGGATCCGGATACATCACAGTCTTCGATTATCCAGCCCTTTGACCAGTGTGCGCCGATCATACCGTCCTGATAAGCAGCGGGAGGTGCCCATGTGGTTGCTGCCTTGCATACAGTAAATCCCGAAAGAGTGATATAACTTATGTACTTTTCGGAAGGCATGAAACAGTTACGTCTTACGGTTATCTCGACCTTATTCTCCGAAGGTTTTAAATCCTGGAAGTTTGCATAGATGATCGTTTCGTTGGTTTCTTTGTCCTGGCAGGTATACCACTTATAGATCGAGAACTCGGGTTCCCAGCTTCTTTCATAGACCTTGCCTTCGAGACATTCTTCAAGAGACTGTGTCTCATAGAACATCCTGTCGTTAACATACACGTTACCCGTATGGATGTGATTTGGTGCGAAATACCAGTCGCCTTCAACCTCAACGATATAAGGGTTGTAGGAACCGAATACCGTATTGTCGATCCTGGTCACATAAGTGGTGCCTTCATAAGGCATCCAGTCGGTCACAAGTTCTGCACCTGTGATGACCGCTTTCAAAGGTTCTTCGGAAATATAGGATATACGTGCATCCTCACGGCCGGCATTTCTGGGATTTACATACTCCCTGTAAATACCGGGTGCAACGATGATCTCATCTCCGGCCACCGCGATCTTTGCTGCATCGTTTATGGCCTTAAAAGGTGATTCCTTGGAACCGTTGCCGCCTCTTGCGGCATTTTGGTTTACATAAATTTTCATATTGACCCCCGTCCTTTATATTTTTTGCTTACGCATTTTTATATGAATTAAATATACCCCTTTTGAGTTAAGCCCCGCAACCGATTATTGAACTCTTGCCTTATCATATATTAAAGTCTTATAATACGATACAAACAAAAATCAGCGCGGAGGCAGATATGGAGAGGATAATAACAAGCTTACTTGAGACGGATGCATACAAATTCTCGATGGGACAGGCGATCTATCACCAGTTCAGTGATTACAAGACCACCTGGAGTTTTAAGTGCAGAAACGAGGATGTCCGCTTCACTCCGGAAATGATCGAAGAGATAAAAAATCAGATAAAGTTATATTGTGATTTAAGATTTTCCGAAGATGAGCTTGATTATCTTAACAATATAAAGTGGATAATAGGATCGTATGTAGACTTTTTAAGACTCTGGAAACCCAGATTTGACGATTTTACTTTCGGAACCGATGCGCCCTGCGGTCTCACGATCGAAACAAGAGGCACCTGGCTCAACACCTCAATGTATGAGATCCCT
>JAGCCY010000171.1 GCA_017651385.1 Lachnospiraceae bacterium | reverse complement strand
TGCTTACAGGGAGTTGTCGGACAGGATAGGAATTCCCGAAATTACCAGAATGACAACGTTATTGACTCAAAATTTAAAAAAGGGTAGCACCAGCCTGGTTGTCCTTCTGTCGCAGGAAGCATCAAAAGCTTTTGAGGGCAGAAGGCAGAGAGCCAGAATTAAGGGCGAAGAAGCACAAACAAAGCTTTTGGCCCCGATGACTCTTTTGATGATAGTGGTACTGGTTATAATAATGATTCCCGCTTTTTGGGGTATGTAGAAAGGAGAAACTTATGAAATGTAAAGGGTTAAACGAGCTCATGACCGAGGAAGAAGGCATGGGAACCGTTGAGGTTATTTTGATAATCGTTGTATTGGTCGGATTGGTGGTAATTTTCAAAAAGGAGATAGTAGATATTGTCAACAATCTGTTCGACAAGATTTCAAAACAAACGGACAAGATTTAATGAGGGCTATGTAACCGTATTCTTTACCATTTCCATTGCACTTATAATGTCCCTTTTTATAGGAATGTTCTATTCCGTCAGGGAAAATGCGATAAGAATGCGCACGGTTGCGGTTGCAGATACTGCCATGACATCGATATTTGCCGAATACAACAAACAACTATGGGAACAATACGGATTGGTTTTTGTTGATGCATCTTATATGACTGATTCGACCGGCATGAAACTTACCGAAGATCATCTTAAAGCAATCATTAATAAAAATTTTGATGAATGCCGTTTGGAGCTGATCGGGGGGAAAGACTTGCTTAAGCTTAACTGTACGGAAACAGAGGCAATGGCTGTTTGTTTGGCTACAGATCAAAATAATAAAGCGATAAAACATCAGGCAGTAAACCTTATGAAATATCACTATAAAATAGCTTATATTGACCGCGCCAAAGAATGGGCAGGTGTTGTTAAAGAACATAACCTGTCCGGCGGGGCTCATTATGATGAGGCATTCAGGGCAGCCGATAAACTAAATTCAAAATACGGAATAGATTATTCAGGCTGGCTTCCGTCGATAACGGGCGGAAACGATATTTCAGAGGATAACATATCCGGTTTTGGGATATTGTCCCTGATAACCGATTCGGGAAAAATATCAACGACCAAAATAAACAAAGATAACTATGTAAGCAAGAGACAGTTAAATAAAGGAAATCTTGAGAGAAATTACGATGAAGAAATTACCGATTATTTTTTCTTAAGGGAATATATGATGCATAAATGCGGCAATTATTTAAGGAATAAGCCCGATTCCGTACTTACCTATCAGACTGAATACCTGGTGACCGGTAAGGGATCGGACTCGGATAATCTTGCCGGAGTAGCCGGAAGGATAATGGTATTAAGAGAAGCCGCAAATATGATCACTCTTACGTCGGATTCCGGAAAAATGGAAATGATCGACGGGATATGCGCAGCCATAGCCGCGGTATTAACCGTACCGGAGGTGGCGGACATATTAAAAGCGATCGTGATAGCATGCTGGGTCAACTACGAAAGCCTGACGGATATGAAAGTTATTTTTGCCGGCGGGAGGATTCCGCTTATAAAAACAGGAGATCAATGGATTACAGACCTGAATTCGGCTTTGTACGGAGGAAACAATGCGGATTCTTCGGACGATGGGCTTTCATATGAGGATTATTTAAGGATTTTTGTATATATGACCGGTGAAGAAAAACTTCTTATGAGACTTTCGGACATTATAGAAATGGATGTAAGAAGTACTCCGGGTAACGAATATTTCAGGCTCGATAATTGTTTTGACGCATGGGAGGCACAGATATATGTAACAAGCAAGCATGGATATGATTTTACAGCAGTCCGCAGAAGATATGTTTATAATTGAGGGTTTCGGTGATGTCCTTTTTAGCAGGGTATATTCAAAAAAGCAAACACTATAAACAAAGAAAGAATTCTCTCCCCGGGAAAAAGATTGTTATATGCAATGATTTAGACACCCCATTCAGTAATATCCCGCAAAAGAGGATATCATCGAGGCTCTCGGCTGCAGCGACAGTAGAAGCTGTACTTATATTTCCTTTGATCATTTTCTTTATTCTAAGTGTTGTCCGAATGTTCGAATTGTTTTATATACATTCTTCCATAGGGGCGGAATTAAATAATCTAGGCCGGGAAATGGTGGCTGTTTCTTATCCGTACAGATATATAACCGACGGAAAATTGGAAACAGGGGATATAACGGATTCCGTAGTATCGGGAATCTGGTCGGAAATGTATGTAAAAGGAAGGCTTAACAAACTTTCCGCAAGCGAAAAGATTGCATCAATGACCACTCTTTTGAGTGATTTCGGTGAAAAGGATGATATAGACATTGTTGTTACTTATTATGTAGAACCGATCATAAAATTGCCTGGCATAAGATCGGTAATACTCACAAATCATTTCTATTCGAAGGCATATACGGGATATGCCGGTAATGATACCGAAAGTGAAGAAAAAGTTTTTGTAACACGAACGGGAAAAGTATATCATACGTCGCTTTCGTGTCAGGGACTTAAGACCACGATAGAAGCAGTCGGTCATTCGGAAATAGATGATCTGAGAAATGAAGACGGATCAAAATATTATCCGTGCGAAAAATGCGATCCCTCAGAAACGGAAGGAATTGTATACATTACGCCGTACGGAAACAGGTATCATTCGTCGGATAGATGCAGCGAACTAAAGATAGATATTTTTGAGATCCCCCTTTCCGAAGTGGGAGACAGACATAAATGCAAATATTGTATGGGTGTGGATCATTAATAAAAATGAATTATCAAAATTGGCAATGGGCCTTGCTCGTTCTTATTATAGTTCCATCAATATATGCCGAT
>JAGCCY010000170.1 GCA_017651385.1 Lachnospiraceae bacterium | reverse complement strand
GGTCAGCATCTGGTCCTGGATCCTCGGAAGATAAGTGGAACCAATCCATTCATACGAATATGATCCCCCGTGCATATCCACATGATAGTACATACCGTACCCGCCCTTATGATCCCGCATCTTCTCGGCAGGCAGCGTACGCATATATCCGTGATTATTGTCGGAAAACATTATCGTGATGCCGTCAAGCTCCGGATCGTCTATAAGTCCCGGCGTATTTTCGTCACCGTAATAGAACTTTTCTACCTCCGTAAAAAGAACTATCTGCCTCGGAACTTTTGTTAAATCAGGATTTACATGCTTCTTTATCAGGTCGTTCTGGGTCTTTATGATATCCTTTAAAAGCGCTATATTCTCGGCCAAAGTGGCATTTCCCATGATCGCTGTATCACGTTCTCCGCGCATACCCATTGTTATAACATTTTCAAATCTGCCGTTTCGCTTAAGTCCGTCTTCCCAGAAGCGTATTATGCCTTCGCGGTTTGAAATAAAATCCCAGGCATCTCCGTAGATCGATTCCGGTCCTCTTACGCGGCTGTATTCTTCTCCCGCTCGCATGCAGGGTTCATGATGTGAAGTGCTCATCACTATCCCAAGTTCATCAGCAAGTAGCGCGCTCTTAAGGCCCGGCCCGTCGTCCGAAAAGACCGAAGCCCACATTGCAGGCCAGAAATAGTTGCCCTTAAGTCTTAACAGCATCTCAAAAACTTCGGCATAACATGCCGCGTTGACTCCGCCAAAGCGTTTTGTTGCCCAATTTCCGAATGCAGGCCATTCATCATTTATAAATATGCCTCTGTACCTTACGGACGGCTCTTTTGATACCTTAAGATCCTCATCCTTTATATCGACATATTCCTTTACGGCCGGAGTTACACCGCTCCAGTTCACAAAAGGAGAAACCCCGCAGAGTTTTGAAACCTCAAAAAGACCGTATATCGTACCTCTTTTATCGGAACCTGCCACCACCAGAGCCTTTTTTACGCCGGGAAACGGATCATCAGCGACAAAAAGACTGTATACTTCTCTTTTTCCCGATAAACTTTCCTTATCGGCAAGCTTGTCGATAAGGCCTCCTTTTCCGAAGGTACCTGCAACGATCGCCGTCGGACAGGACGATCCGCTTGTTTCGCTTAACGATACTTCTTTAAGTTCGCCGTCAAATACCTTTTTAAGATCTTCCTTAAAAATATCAAACACCCTGTTTACGCCCGGATAGTCGTTTTCGGGTCTTATAAGTACCGTATCTTTGGTAATCTTAAACATTGTATTCTCCTTTTTATAACCCTTATACTGTTTTGCCACTAACCTAAATTTTCCCTTAAAACAGCCTAAAAGTCCATAGTTTTAACATAAAAACTTATTAAAACAATGTCCGCGTGTGACGTACATAATTCCGCTATTAGCGGTCATTTTCATAATGTGAAAGAAATTGTTAATTTTCGTATAATTTGTATTTTACCCTCTTTACAAAACTTTTTAATATGTTATTATCCAAGTATAGAGATGTCCGTGAGGCGCGGATTCTCTGAAAACTGTTTTTTATATAAAGGAGGTTTCATTATGGCAAACTATTTCTATGATGTCGAAACTTTCATTTCAGGTACCAGAAAGACGGAATATCTTCCCAAATGGGCAATGGACGAGACCATTTACAACTGTGACAACACATGGAAGAAGTTCCAGAAAGGTTTCTTCTTAAAGTACATACACGCGCTTTTAGGTTAGGCACATCAAAGTCTGAAAACTTAAAGCCCGAAGCAATTAAAATTGCTTCGGGCTTTTATAATCTTCCTCTTTATTGCTTTACCATGTTAAACTCTTACTATTTCAACACCGCCGAATTTATTCTCTCCGACAAGTCTTACGGTAACATCCGTCTCACCTGTCCACGTGCCTTGTTCATCTACCGCACCTGCAACTGAATTAAGTTCATTTATGATTCTCCAGCTTGCGGGGATAAAAAGCTTAACTCCGCCAAACTTTGAATAAAGCTCGATCGTGGCTTCTCCCTCGGGAACTTTAACCTTATCGAAATATACTTCCATACCCGCAAAACTTGATACCAGCTTGGCACTCTTAAAATTCTCGGATCTTATATATTTGGAAGCTCCGGTAAAATGTGCCGATTCATATATGCGCTCTCCCGATACCTCATCCGAGGTCACCGAACCGTGTGCATAGATATGTTTGGATCTTTTCGATCCGGGAAATATCATTTCCATTGCTATCGTTAAGATCAATGCGGCGATAAGGACCGTCCAGGGTACAAGTTTCTCAACATGAAGCTGGCTTGCAAATACTATGCAGAAGAAAGCCGCCGAAAAGAACACACCGCCAAAATTAAGTTCGATCAGCGAGTTTATGAATATGCAGATAAATGCTATCGCAAGTACAAGCTGCCAGAACGAAACCGAAGGAATAAAGCTCATGAAGCCGAAGCCCATCTTGTAAAGGATCAATCCTGCTGCGATCAGTATAAGGATGATTCCCCAAAAAATATTACTCAATCTTCTCATAATTATTACCTCTCCATCTCCAGTGAAAGTTTATTTTTAAGTTCTTTGTAGTAAAATCTTGATACGAAAACCGTTTTTTTGCTTTTATAAAATTCGATCTTGCTCGCTGCCGTCAGGTTTCTCAAAATACTGTAGATCTTTGCCGTATTCAGTATCGTGGACTTCGATACCCTCATGAACATGTCCGGAAGCATGTTCTCAAGCTCATAGAGCTTATACTTTACAAGGAACTCTTCGTCGGCAGTATGGGCCCACACCTGCTCGCCCGAAGTTTCGAAGAACAACACGTTTGAAAGCGGAATGAAAAACTCGGTGTCGTCTTTATAAAAGACTATTCTCTTTTTTTCTTTTTATGCCTGATTGATAAGATTCTGAAGCTGG
>JAGCCY010000169.1 GCA_017651385.1 Lachnospiraceae bacterium | reverse complement strand
GAAAGCCTTATGGTCTGCCCAGTAATAAAACCCATGTATTTCATGCCGGGAAACAGGATGCTTGAGGAAAAGAACGAAAGAAGCGTTTATCTACCCGGCGGAACGGACTGGTATGATTTTTATTCGGGAAAGATATATACCGGCGGCAATACGATAACCGTTGAAGCGCCGATAGACAGGATACCGTTGTTCGTAAAGGATAAGAGCATAATACCGATGACGGAGTTTGCCCTTTCGACGGATGAACTTTCCAAAAACGTTACATACAAAGTCTTTTCGGATACGCCCTGCGAATATGAGATGTATGAAGACGCGGGCGACGGTTACGGGTATGAAAGAGGAGAGTATACTTTAACCCTTATAAAGAGCGAAGACATTAAATGATATCCGCACGAATCCGGCGGTCATAAAAAAACAAAAATAAAACATAATTACATATCCTTAAAAAGAAGACAGGTGATCGTAAAAGGCCGCCTGTTTTCTTGTTTTATGGGAATTTCTCCGAAATTCCCATAAAACAAGAAATGCTCCGCCGGATGCGCACAAGCGCGAAATGTAGCAGTTGCTTACGCAACCGCGCTTGGCGCAAGCGTATCGCATGCGATACGCTTTTTTGCCTTTGAATTGGGCATAAATGGCGGATTTATTAAACGAATGTTAAAACGATACTAAAAAATATACAAAAATCTATTTACAAATCAGAGCATGAGTGGTAAATTTATACACAGATACACTTGTATACAAGTCTACAAGAATGGTTTTTCAAGCAGTTTTCACAAAACCGTAAGAGAAAAGGCTGACACTACAGATGTGATCAGAGGGGAACATGAAGGACACAGAACGTTTGGCGGGAGAGACCGCCAGGGATTTTGCATTCAGAGTATTAAAGGACAACATCATATCGCTCGATCTTGTGCCGGGTTCCCTTATCTCGGAAAATGATATCTCTTCGCAGCTGGGCATTTCCAGGACGCCTGTAAGAGAGGCGATCATCGATCTTTCAAAGGCCTCGATCATAGAAATCTATCCGCAGAGAGGATCTTACGTTTCACTCATTGATCCGAAGATGGTCGAGGAGGCAAGGTTTTTAAGAAGGGTTCTGGATTGTGCGGTAATAAAAGTGGCATGCGAGAGTGCGGACCCCGATGTACTTGAAAAGATAGAGGAAAATCTGTCGCTTCAGGATTTTTACCTTGTAAGGGAAGCGGCAGACAAGATACTGGATCTGGACAACGAGTTCCACAAGCTTATTTATACCGCGGCTCATAAAGATATCGTCTATGAGATCAGATCCACGATCATGATACATTTCGACCGGGTAAGGACACTTTCGGTCGAGGCGGTAAAGGATATGAAGATAGTGGCCGACCATCATGCAATGTATAACGCGATCTTAAATCATGATAAGGAAACGGCTGTTGCACTCGTAGATAAGCATCTTTCGAGATACAGGCTTGACGAGTCAAAGATAAAAGAAGAATTTCCCGAATATTTCAAATAGAGGAGACGGACAATGGCAAAGGAGAAAGTTAATAAAACTAAGGTTGTTGCTCCAAAGACCAAATTCAACAAAACATATATCAAACGATACTGGCAGTTATACGCACTTTTGCTCCTGCCGCTCGTTTATCTTTTGATATTTAAATATGTTCCCATGCGTTACATCGTTCTCGCATTCAAGGAATATAAGCTGAATATGCCTCTTAAGGATATGCCGTGGGCAAACGTTAAGGGTCAGACGGATTATTTCAAATACTTTAAGATGGCATTTAAAAATCCGGACTTCTTAAGGGCGCTTCGAAATACGGTAAAACTGAATCTTATGGATCTTGTAATGGGATTCCCGGCTCCGATCATTTTTGCCCTTGTCTTAAACGAGTTAAGGTTTTCAAAGTTTAAAAAGGTCGTTCAGACCATAGCATACATGCCCCACTTCCTTTCATGGGTCATCATCGCAAACCTTGTAACGACACTTTTTGCAACATCGGACGGTCTTGTAAACAACATCATCACACGTCTCGGCGGTGAGGAATTTTCATTCCTTTCGGTACCTTCCCACTGGGTAGGGACATACATCGGGGCAGGCGTATGGCAAAGCTTCGGATGGGGCTCGATCATATATCTTGCAGCCATAGCAGGTATCAACACGGAACTTTACGAGGCGGCCTCGGTGGACGGTGCCGGAAGATTCAAAAAGATGTGGCATATCACACTTCCCGGCATCAAGCCCACGATAGTCGTACTTCTTATCATGAACCTCGGATACATCATGGGCGGCGGATTTGAAAGACCCTGGGCTATGAAAAACAACCTCGTTATCGAAGCAAGTGAAGTTATTTCGACATTCGTTTACAAAAACGGTATCCAGCAGCTTAAGATATCCCTTACGACCGCGGTCGGACTGTTCCAGTCTGTTGTCGGACTGTTCTTCTTACTTACTGCGAACACGATATCTCGAAAACTTGGCGAAAGGGGGATTTGGTAATGAAGATCAGATCTGCAAGCTCAAAAGTCGGCGACTGGATATTCGTACTGATATGCGTGATCATCAGCATCATATGCGTGGTACCGATGGTAAATCTGGCAGCCAAGTCTCTGTCGGGAACGGAATATCTTATAAGACACGATGTTTTCTTATGGCCCAAGGGATTTAATCTTGACGCATACAAAACGGTCTTGAGCGATCCCAAATACCAGAGAGCATTTGTGTGGACTGCTGTACTTACGTTCATATGTACGCTGCTTTCGCTCACGATGACGGCTCTCTGCGCATACCCGCTCATATTCCCGGGACTCAAGGGACGTCGCGCGATCAATATTTTTATCACGATCACGATGTTCTTTAACGCAGGTACGATACCAAACTACCTCTTAATGAACGACCTTAAGCTCCTTGAAAACCCGCTGGTACTTATAATACCGAGCTGTTTAAGTATCTATAACATGATAATAATGCGAAGCTTCTTCTACGGAATACCCGATTCACTGAGGGAGTCCGCGGAGATAGACGGTGCAAGCTTCTTCCAGATACTGTTAAAGATTTATGTTCCGCTTTCAAAGCCCGTATTTGCTTCTTTGGCACTGTTTTATGCGGTAGGACGCTGGAACGGATACGGAGATGCCCTTATGTATATCAAGGTCAACAAGCAGTATTTCCCGTTGCAGCTTCTGCTTTATAACATCTTAAACAACACAAACGCGGTCGAAGTTGCGGCTCAGGAAGGATTTATGCAGCCGGGCCTTAAGGATTCGCTTAAATCCGCAACCGTAATGTTCGCAACCGTTCCGATATTGCTTATCTATCCCTGGTTACAGCGTTACTTTATAGCAGGCGTGACCATGGGCGCAGTCAAGGAATAAACGTTTGGCACGTGGTGTGTCGACGTAAATTCATATATTCATTTTTGAAGGAGGAAAAAAATGAAAAAGAAACTTTTTTCGGCAGTACTTGCAGCAGCAATGGTATTAAGCCTTGCAGCATGCGGCGGAGATACAGCCAGCACACAGACAAGTACGGAAACCCCGGTTGTAAGTGATTCAACCGTTGCAGCTACCGATGATACTGAACCCGCAGGTCCCGATGCGCGTGGAATGATCGACGGTAAATTCGTTGATACCAGACATATCAGCGTAGAGCTTTACGACCGTAACGTTGACGGTGGTACAGAAGCAGGTAACAACGCATGGACACAGTGGATCCAGCAGCAGATGCTCGATCGTTACAATGTTGAAGTTGAATTTGTAACCGTAGCACGCTGGACAGAAGGCGATGATATAGGTAACCTTCTTGCAGCTCAGAACGCACCTGACATCTGCTACACCTACAACTACGGACAGATCCAGACATACGCTAACATGGGCGGTGTTCTTGACCTTGCTCCCATCCTTGAAGAGAACAAGGACCTTGTTCCCAGCATGTTTGACTGGCTCGGCGATTCGGTCATCTACCAGGATCTCGATCCCAATGCAGGAACTCTTTGGGCAATCGAAGGAAAGAGAAACGAGATCTGCCGTATCAACACATTCGTTCGTAAGGACTGGCTTGATACTTTAGGACTCAAAGAGCCCACAACAAAGGCTGAGTTCGAGGCAATGCTCGTAGCTTTCAAAGACAATGCGGAGACACTTCTCGGCGCTGACGCTTCCAAGATGGTTCCCTACTCTATCTCTTATGATGTAGGCTGGAGAGCAGCAACTCTTATCGAATCCTTCATGGATCCTAACATCACAGACAAGGAATACTATGTAAACGGTTACGATGACAGAAAGTTCACCGAAAACGGAACAAAGGAAGCCGTAAGACTTCTTAACAAGTGGTACAACGACGGTCTCATCTGGCATGATTTCGCAGAGCACAGCGGAAGCGATGACACAACAGAAGATGATATGATCAAGGCAGGTTTCGTAGGAGCATTCACACACAACTACGATTATCCTTTCAGAAACGGCAAGGATTCCATCAACGCTACACTTGCAGCTCAGTACGGCCCTCAGGCTAAGTTCGTTGCAGTTAACTGCTTCGAAGACAAGAACGGCGGATACAACAAGTACAGCTACAGTAACACCGGCGACCGTAAGGTATTCTTCCCTGCTACAAACGATGAGCCCATAGCTTCTCTTTGCTACCTAGAGTTCATGAGCCAGGCAGAAACAGTTCAGTACCTCCAGATCGGTGACGTAGGCGTTCTTCATACCGTTGACGCAACTACAGGCGCTATCGTTTTACAG
>JAGCCY010000168.1 GCA_017651385.1 Lachnospiraceae bacterium | reverse complement strand
CCGAGGGCCGGAAGGCGGAGGGCAAGAGCGGTGGCAAGATACGAAGCAAGAAAGAAAGGAGGCAGATAATGACATTTCTTATGATACTTAAAAAGATCGTGCTTACGGTCTTAAAATATCTGTCTCTTATGTTCTTTGCGTTCTGGGCGGTCCTGCCTATCGTATCGTGCGTGATCACGGCGTTTAAGACGGATGAAGAGTATAACCGTACTTCGGTCATGGTGCTTCCGAAGAACTGGCTCAATTTTGATAATTTTGTCTCGGCTTTTAAAGAAGCCAACATGGCGAGGGCTTTCTTAAACTCTACGATCATACTGGTCTGCGTTCTTTTTTTCAGTGTTATCATAGGGACTCAGCTTGCTTATGTGCTAAACAGATTTAAGTTTCCAGGAAACAATATAATAAGAAGCCTGTTTCTTTTTGCATCGCTCCTTCCCGGCGTTGCAATGCAGATCTCATCGTATGAGATCATGACAAAGCTTCATTTTATAAACTTTCTGCCGGGTTACATCATATTGATGTGCGGTACAGACGTTATCTCGATATACATTTTCATCCAGTTCTTTGAAAATATCGATAAATCGCTCGATGAATCCGCGATCATGGACGGAGCCAGTTATTTTACGATCTTTTACAGGATATTGCTGCCTCTTTTAAAACCTGCGATCGTGACGGTATGCATTTTAAAGGGTGTGGGCACTTATAACGAATATTACAATGCAAGCCTTTATCTTCAGGACAAAAAACATCTTGCGACTGTCGCAACTTCGCTTTATACGTTTGTGGGTCCTTTGGGCAGCAAATACAATCTCATCTGCGCAGGTGTGATCATATCGCTCTTACCGGCTTTGCTTGTGTTCATTTTCTGTCAGAAACAGATTTATTCGGGCCTTACCGCCGGTGCGGTCAAGGGATAGGAGCGGGATCTTATGAAAGAAGAGATATTAAGACACCTTACCGAAGATATCATACCCTTTTGGGAGAACCTTCTGGACAAGGAATACGGCGGATTCTACGGCCGGACGGATTATGATCTATGTGTTGATAAGAAGGCGTTAAAAGGCGGTATTTTAAATTCAAGGATCACATGGTTTTTCTCAAATGCTTATACTCTGTTAAAGGATGAAAGTCTGCTTGCGTATGCAAAAGCAGGATATGAATTTTTAAGGGACAGGTTCATCGACAAAGAAGAGGGCGGAGTTTTCTGGAACGTAAGCTTTGACGGAAAGCCGTTCGATACCATGAAGCATACCTACAATCATTCTTTTGCCGTATATGCTCTTTCCTCCTATTATGAGGCATCGGGCGATGAAGAGGCGCTTAAGCTTGCAAAGCGGCTGTTTTCTTTGACCGAGGCAAAGTGTAAGGACGAAAACGGTTATCTTGAAGCCTTTAACAGGGATTTTACGCCTACAGTAAATGTGGCGCTTTCTGAAAACGGCGTGATCGCGGAAAGGACCATGAACACGCTTCTTCATGTGATCGAGGCTTATACGGAACTTTACAGGGTTTCGAAGGATGAAGATGTAAAAGAAGCGATATCCGGAGCTTTGGATATCCTGACCGATAAGATATACAACAAAAAGCTTCACAGGCAGGAAGTGTTCTTTGACAAGGATTACAATTCGCTTATCGATGTGCACTCTTACGGTCATGACATTGAGACTTCCTGGCTCATCGACAGGACATTAGAGGTGATCGGCGATGAAAGATACAGGAAACTGATCTTTCCGATAACGGACGATCTAGCAAAAAACGTTTATAAGACCGCTTTCACGGGAGAATGCGTGCTTTGCGAAAGCGTAAACAAAGAGGTCAATACGACAAAAGTATGGTGGATACAGGCGGAATCGGTACTCGGATTTTTGCATGAATACGAAAAGCATCCAAATTCAAAGAAATATTTAAAGGCAGCGGAAGATATCTGGAATTTCATAAAAGAACACGTTATAGACAGACGCTCCGGAGAGTGGATAAACGAGATGAATAAGGACAATGTCCCGGACGAAAGAAAAGCATTGGAAGATCCTTGGAAATGCCCTTATCATAACGGAAGGATGTGCTTTGAGGTCTTAAGATCAAAAGTAATATAAAAAAACAATTGTTTATGCGTTTTTAATAAAAACGTGATATATTATCTTTTGTGGGTTATTTGGGTTAAATAACTATGAGAGAAGGTAATCGACATGAAAAAGAAGATAACCGCAAAAGAGATAGCGATCGCCGGGCTTATGCTCGCGATCTGTATAGTAAGTCAGTTTTTTAAGAACACGAGCATATTTATCACGGGTCCTATCGTAAATGCGTGCCTTATACTGTGTACGCTTGCGGCAGGTCTTGTGCCGGGGCTTATACTTTCAGCCATCACACCGATAACGGCGTTCTTTATCACAGGGAATCCCGTTATGGCCGCGATCCCGTTGATGATTGTCATGATCATGCTCGGCAATATGATACTTGTATTCTTTGTGTTGCTTTTGGGTAAAAGGTCAAAGGTTGAGCTTATACT
>JAGCCY010000167.1 GCA_017651385.1 Lachnospiraceae bacterium | reverse complement strand
CGTCTCCGAAAAGGACAAGGCTTTGAAGGATAAGTACCGCAAACGAAGGTACGACGGTAAGCGCAAAGAAAAATACATCCTTAAACGGCTTTTTCTTCTTAAAAAGATCCCATAAAAGCTCTATTGCCATTACGGGCGCAAAAACCGTAAAGAAGCTTGGTTTAACTGCCGTTGAAAGCGTGAGCACCACACAGAACAGTATTAGCTTTTTTATGTTTAACTTTGAGTCTTTGTAGATATCAAGATAAAGAATAAGGCACCAGAGCGCAAAAAGCCTCATGACGATATATGTTGAATTGTGCCACATATTGGCATTCTGATAACCTATATAATGCTGGACGTTAAAGGCTCTTACATAAAAGCCCATAACGAAGTTCGCGCAGAAAGAAAAGATATAGATATAACCTTCTTTTACCTTAAGATCGTATGCTTCGGCCACGTCTTTTGTAAGCCTTACGCACATTACCACGGATAAGCATGTGCAGACGCTTAAAAACAGTGCGATCAGAAGATCGGAAAACGGTAAAAAGCTTAACAAAAGATACACAAAGGCGGTAAGACTGTAGTAAAATCCGTCATCGACCGCCATGCTCACATGCACGGGAGTGTCGGCCTCAAAACGGCCGGTCACCGGGTATTTAAGCTGGTTTATGTACAGATACAGGCATAAAGCCATATACAGAAAAAGCGCTATATAATAAATGATCTCGGAAGTTTTTCTGTTCTTCATCAATATCCCTTAAACACTTGTATTTTTCAAAAGCTCACGCGCATTGTTAAGCGCAGCTTCGCTGTTTTCGTCGCCGCCTAAAAGTCTCGCAAGTTCTTTAACCCTTAAAGCTTCGTCGATGGCGGTTATCGTGGTCTTGGTCTTACCGTCCGAAACACCCTTTTCAATGACAAAATGCGAATCCGCCATTGCTGCTATCTGTGCAAGATGCGTGATCGATATTACCTGATGACGCTTTGAAAGAACTTTAAGCTTCTTTCCGACATCGCGCGCAGTTATGCCGCTTATGCCCGCATCGATCTCGTCAAAGATAAGCGAATCTATATCGTCCTTGTCGGCAAGGATGGTCTTTATGCCGAGTATGATCCTTGAAAGCTCACCGCCGCTCGCAACGTTTTTAACGGGCTTAACGGGTTCGCCGGGATTTGTGGAGATCATGAATTCAAGAGAATCCGATCCCTGCTTTGTAACATTTGAGTAATCGCTGTCTATGTTTACATAAAACTTAACATCCAAAAAGTTTAATTCTTTTAAAGTTTCGGTAAGCTTAACAGAAAAGTCTTCGGAAGCCTCTTTTCTGGCCTCTGTGAGTCTTGTGGCGGCTGCGATATATTCCTTCTTTGCGTCCTCAAGCTTTTCGCTAAGTTTACATAAATATTCGTCAAGATTTTTTAATCTTTCAAGCTCTGCCGTCTTGTCTTCACAGTACTTGATGACATCATCTATGGTACGCCCGAAACGAGACTTTAAGGTATTTAAAAGATCCAGCCTTTTCTCGGTCTTGTCAAACTCATCGGGATCGTATTCAAGCTTATCGATGTACTTCGAAAGCTCCAAAGAGAAATCTCCGAGTATATCTTCCGCTTCTTTAAGCTTATCCTCAAGCTCGGATGCCTTGGGATCGATCGACGATACACGGTTTAACGCATTTATGGCTCTTGAGATAAGAGCTCCCGCATCCTGTCCGACGTCGCCGCTTATAAGGTTCATCGCCTCATTTGCGCTTTCCGTAAGCTTTTCGGACGACTGCATCCTCTTATAGGCTTCTTCAAGCTCCTCGTCCTCTCCCGGTACAAGCTTCGCTTCTTCTATCTCTTTTATCTCGTATTCAAGCAGGCTTATCTCTCTTTCACGGCCGTCGGCCTTAGAAAGAGCTTCCTCTTGTTCTTTTAACAGGTTTACATAATTCTCCGCGGCAAAAGAAACCTCGGAAAGGCATTTCGCTGTCTTCTCTCCTCCGTATGCATCGATCATGTCGCGCTGCCTTACGGTATTTAAAAGCGACTGATGTTCATGCTGTCCGTGGATGTCGATAAGCTCGCCCGCGAGTTCTTTGACCTGCTTTGACAATACGGTCTCGCCGTTTATCTTGAATATGCTTTTTGACGGTGTGATCTTTCTTTGGATTATCACGACATCCTCATCCGATGAGATGTCCATGCTTTTAAGAATACTACTGATGCGTTCCGAATTTGAGAACACAAGCTCTACGCTTGCCTCATCGGCTCCGCTTCTTATAATGTCGCCCTCGGCGCGCGCTCCGAGCGCAAGATTAACAGACCCAAGAAGAATAGACTTTCCTGCGCCGGTCTCTCCGGTAAGAATATTTAACCCCTCTGTAAATTCTGTTTCACAGTTCTCGATAAGGGCAAGATTTTTGACCTTTAAACTTTCTAACATATATCCTCTTTAAGCTCTCCCCGGAAATAGATCTGAAAGCAAACTATGAATTGATAAGTTCTTTTATCTTGGCCATGCATATACGGGTATCTTCAACAGTCCTTACTGCCATCATGATGGTGTCGTCACCCGCGATAGTCCCCACTATCTCGCTGAACTTCATCGAGTCGACCGCAGCTGCGACCGCCATTGCCATACCCGAAACAGTCTTGATCACAAGAATGTTCTGAGCCATATCTATCGACACAAAGCCGTCCTTTAACACTCTTTTGTATTTTGAATCGAGCGTGTGATCCTGACGGTTGTCTACGATATATTTAAGCTTTCCGTCGGATCCTGTAGCCTTGTACAGATGAAGCGTCCGGATATCTCTTGAAACTGTGGCCTGCGTTACGTTAAACCCCGCTTCGCAGAGCCTTGTCACAAGCTCTTCCTGCGTATCTATATCGTACTGCGATATAAGTTTAAGAATAGCGTCATGTCTTTGATTCTTCATATCATTCCCCTGTTTATCGTGCGCCGCAAAAAATCCTGCGGCAAACCTTTAACGCCTACGTAAGTTTCCTTGACAGTTTCTCAAGGAAGCTTAAGCTTTCAACGCTCACAAACTTGGTGCGCTTGGTGCTTCTTTTGACCACAAAACTGTCTCCCGAGCTTAATTCAAATCTGTTCGCGGAATCAGCCGATGCCGCTGCTTTCTGGGGCATCCCGCCTACAGGACCCTTAAGCTCTATCCTTATAACATCATTGGGTGAAAGAATGATGCTCCTGGTCATAAGAGTATGCGGGCTTACGGGCGTAAGTACGATCATGTCCGCACCCGGCTCCACTATCGGTCCGCCGGCGGAAAGGTTATAACCGGTCGATCCCGTCGGTGATGATATGATGATACCGTCACCGCTGAAGTCCCAAAGATATTTGTTGTTGACATAGATCTTAAGTCCGATCGCCCTGAAAGGATTATCCTTTAAGACGTTTATATCGTTAAGTGCCCTTACGTGAGCGGTCTCGACACCGTCCTTTACAAAGGTCCCTTCAAGCATCATACGCTCTTCGATCCTGTAATCACCGTTCAATATCTTTTCAAGAGCCGGTATCACATTATCCTTTTCGATTTCCGTAAGATAACCGAGCGACCCAAGATTGACTCCGATGAGCGGTATCTTTTCAAACATAAAGTCTCTTGCCGCACGAAGCATCGTGCCGTCGCCTCCGAGCACTATGACAAGATCGGGCTCTTCACCGTCCTTAAACCTTACAGCCTTCTCTTCTTCGCGGATACGCTTTTCGTCGATCAGTTCAAAGGCTACGGTCTTCCCCCTGCTTATAAGAAATTCCCGTATCTTTTCTGTCAGCTCAAGTTTTTCATCCTTTGATTCATTTGTACGGATCAGAAAACGTTCCATTTTATTTGTCCAATTCTCCGTGTGCATCTTCAACGGTTTTTGTTATGTCAACCGATATTGAATCCCCGTCGGCCGATTTTTCGATATATAAAAGATATTCAATATTTCCTTCGGGTCCTTTGACCGGTGAATAGTCAAGTCCGAGTACCCTAAATCCTATAGTCTTGACATAGTCAACTATGCGGGTTATCACCGCTATATGAACCTTCTTGTCCCTTACGACGCCCTTTTTGCCTACCTCTTCCCTGCCTGCTTCAAACTGAGGCTTTATAAGGCATACCATCTGAGCTTTATCACGAATTATGTTAACCGCGGGCTCGAGTATCTTTGTAAGGCTTATAAAAGAAACATCCACGCTTGCAAAATCAGGTTCAACTCCGATATCTTCGGGCTTTGTGTAACGGAAATTGGTCTTTTCCATGCATACGACCCTTTCATCGTTACGAAGCGACCATGCAAGCTGGCCGTGGCCCACATCTATGGAAAATACCTTCACGGCACCGTTTTGCAGCATACAGTCCGTAAATCCTCCCGTGGATGCTCCGATATCCATGCAGATCTTTCCGTTTAAGTCTATCGGAAATACTTTAAGCGCCTTTTCAAGCTTTAGCCCGCCGCGGCTTACGTATTTTAATTTCTCGCCGCGAACTTCAATATTTGATTTTTCGGGGTCAAAAACGGATCCCGCTTTGTCTTCCCGCTGTCCGTTCACAAAGACATCACCGCTCATGATGACCGCTTTGGCCTTTTCACGCGATGCGCAAAGTCCTCTCTCGACCAAAAGAACATCCAGGCGTTCTTTCATTAAAGTTTCTCCCTGATCTTTAAAAGAACCGATTCCTCATCGATCCCGACAGCTTTTTTAAGTATGTCGACATTTCCGTGTTCCACAAATTCATCGGGAATGGCCACGGTAATGATATCACCCTTATAACCTACCCTTGAAAGATATTCTCTTACCCTCTCGCCGAATCCGCCGGATGATACGTTTTCTTCAAGCGTTACTATCATCCTGTGGGTCTCCGTAAGGTTATAGAGCATGTCTTCGTCGATCGGCTTTACAAATCTTGCATTTACAAGCGTTACATCATGGCCTTCGTTCTTTAACGTATCCCTTACGGCTTCTGCGGTCTTAACCATGCTTCCGACCGCTACCAAAGCGATCTCCGACTCTGAAAAGATCGTTTCGGAACCCGCATATTCTATGGGTGCCCTGAACTCTTCAAGCCCTTCGTAGGCCACGCCCTTCGGATATCTTACGGCGATCGGACCGTCAAAGGTAACCGCGAACTTCATCATATCCGAAAGTTCCCATTTATTCTTGGGAGCCATAACGGTCATATTGGGAATGGATGAAAGGAAAGAAAGATCGAATATGCCCTGATGCGTCTCTCCGTCGCTTCCCACGATACCCGCTCTGTCTATGGCAAATACTACCGGAAGGTTCTGTATGCATACATCATGGACTATCTGATCGTAAGCCCTTTGCAAAAATGACGAATATATACATACGATAGGTCTTAACCCGCCCGCAGCGAGTCCTGCAGCAAATGTTACCGCATGCTCTTCGGCTATGCCTACGTCAAAGAATCTTTCGGGATATGCGTTCCTAAACCTCTTAAGACCCGTTCCGTCGGCCATAGCGGCCGTGATTGCGCATACATTCCTGTTTCTTTCACCGAGCTTTATCATAACGGTCGAAAAAACATTGGTGTAGCTTGCCTTATTATGGGGATTGCTCGGGATACCCGTTTCGATCACGAACGGATCCGTGCCGTGGAATCTTGCGGGATGTCTCTCCGCAGGTCCGTAGCCTTTGCCCTTCTCGGTGATCACGTGCACGAGCACCGGGCCTTTCTTTCTCTTTGCGTCGGCCAGTACTTCCCTGATTGCTTTTATATTGTGCCCGTCAACGGGGCCTAAATATGTGATACCCATATCTTCAAAGAACATACCCGGAATGACCATGCTCTTTAATGTACTCTTGGTCTTACGGATCGTCTTAACGACACCTTCACCGCCCGGAATGTTCATGAGTTTAGTGAAGATGCTCTCTTTAAGATCAAGATAACTGTCG
>JAGCCY010000166.1 GCA_017651385.1 Lachnospiraceae bacterium | reverse complement strand
GATTACCTTTTAAAGCACAGACATTTCCCTGAAGTCGAAATGTCCGCAAAAATGTTTGGCATTCTTAAAGCCAAAAGACCGTTTAACATATATACTCTGGCCAATAAAATAGACAGAAAGTTAAGAAAATGGAAGATAAAAAGATAAGTGTCGTTGTTCCTGTTTACAACGTAGCCAAATATCTCGACAAAGCGATCCTTCATATACAGAATCAGACATATCAGAATCTCGAAATACTTCTTATTGACGACGGTTCAACAGACGGAAGTTCTCAAATGTGCGACCACTATGCTGCATTTGACAGCCGTATCCGCGTTATACATAAACCCAACGGCGGCTCCAGTTCTGCAAGAAATGTGGGCATACGTGAGGCTACCGGAGATTATATCGGTTTTCTCGATGCCGATGACTGGGCCGAGGATGACATGTACGAAACTTTATATAACGTCATGGAAGAACACGACTGTGATATCGCGGAAGTAATGTCACGCGATTTCGACGAAGAAGGCAACCTTCTTAAAGGCCCGAGGCTTGATACCGGTAATGTAACTTTTATATCAAGAGAAGAAGATTTCAGACTCTTAATGATGCATCAGGGTGACTCTTCATTCTGCACCAAGCTTATAAGAAGCGATTTCTGCAAGCAGTTTTCCTTTTCGGAACATAAACTCAACGAAGATTTTCTTCTGATAGTCGAAATGCTTCTAAAAACAAACGGAGTATATTCGATCGAAAAGCCTTACTACAACATACTTATCCGTAAAGGATCCAATCAACGAAGCGGCTATAAAGCCCATCTTTATGAGGCGGTCATCAATAACAGCGACTATGCGTATGAGGTCATGAAAGAATATTTTCCTTCCTGCCTTCACGAAGCGGATCGTTTCAGATACGTACAAAGGCTTATATTCCTTTTGCATATCCCCGTCTCTCTTATGACCAAAGACAATGAATGCTATCAAAAGGTTATTTCGGAAATCCGCGATGAAAAGGAGATCTGGCAGAACAACGAATTTTTGACCGACAAAGAAAAAAGAAACCTTTCGATCCTTTCACGTACACCTGTTTTCAGCAAACGTGTGCACGGAGTAATAATGAAATTTAAAAAAGCGGCCAAATAGGCCGCTTTTAAATATTTATTGTTCTTTTACCGCTCTCATAAAGAGGATCTTTTCGTTATCTTCCGTGTATTCTTCTTTTCCTTCCATTACCTTAAATCCGCACTTTTCATAATTCTTTATCGCTGCGGTATTTTTTTCAAGTACCCTCAGATCAACGGTCTTCATACCCATTTCATTGAAAGCGATATCCATTGAAAGCTTCTGGGCCTCATAGCCGTAACCTTTTCCCTGCATATCGGGCTCACCAATAAATATACCGAATTCACAGGTGTGCGCTGTATTGTCGATATCCCTGAAATATATACTGCCAAAACCTTTACCCGTATCGTTTAAGCATATGATGAACTGCCTTACAAGACCTGTTTTGACCTTGGTCTTTATCCAGTTTTTATGGTCTTGTTTTGTGACCGGTTTTCTGTATATGAAGTTATTTACCACAGTGGGCTCGTTTCTCCAGCGGACTATATCATCCGTGTCTTTGTTTCTCATATTGCGCAAGAATACTCTTTCTCCCACTGCTACGGCTTTATATTTTTTACGTTGATGAATGTGTGTAAGCATAACCGCTGTAAACATGACCAGGCACCCCGCAAGTTCACGTAATGTAAGCTTTTCTCTGAGAATAAGAAAACCGAATATCACAGAGAAAACCGCCTCAAGACTCATGATGATCGATGCTACTGCGGGCTTAACCTCTTTTTGTGCTACCATCTGAAGCGTATAAGCTATCCCGCAGGAAAAAAATCCGGCATATCCGAGTGCGATCCATCCGCCAAAGATCTCAGAAAGCTTTGGCGCCTCAAACAACATTGGCACGATGCCGAGAATACCGCTTACAAGAAACTGAAATCTCGACAATTTCAAACAATCCACATTCGGTGCATATTTATCGACAGCCAATATTTGCAAGGCAAAAAGTATGGCACACGCAAAAAGAAGAATATCCGCAGGTACTATTGTAAAACTTTCGCCCTTCATACACAAAAGAAACAGTCCGAAAAGAGCAAGCGCCACACTGACCCAGATAAACTTTCCGGTTTTTTTGCCCATAAATAACGACAGAACAGGAACCATAACAATATAAAAAGCTGTAATAAATCCCGCCTTTCCGGCAGATGTCGTAACTATTCCGAGCTGCTGTGCGGTACTTGCCAGAAAAAGAAAGAGACCGCAAAGCATGCCGCCCACCCATAGGGATTTGTCGTTCCACTTTGTGATCTCCGTTTTGGATCTTTTATCTTTTATTATAATAACCGGGGTTAATGCAATCGCACCGAGAAAAAATCTCAAACAATTGAACGTGTACGGACCCATATGGTCCATTCCCGCGCTCTGAGCCACAAAAGCAGCTCCCCAAATCATTGCCGTAAGTACCAGCAATAAACTGTATTTAAATTTCATAATCTTCCATCTCCGCTTCACTTACCGGAGCATAACCTTCCTCTACCATAGCTATCATATATTTTAAAATATCGGGATCGAACTGGATCCCTGAATTTCTCTTTAATTCGTCCATGATGAAATCATAAGAAAGAGAATTCCTGTAGCATCTTCTGCTCGACATGGCGTCATATGCATCGGCAACGGCGATTATCCTTCCCTCAAGCGGGATGTCTTCGCCTTTAAGCCCTTCGTTGTATCCCTTACCGTCATATCTTTCATGATGGTATTTTATACCATTTATTGCTCCGGGTATAGAGGAAAAATCTTTCATTATCTGAGCGCCTACCGAAGGATGACGTGTTATTATCTCAAACTCTTCGGTCGTAAGCCTCCCGGGTTTTGTAAGAATACTTACGGGAATACCGACTTTTCCTATATCATGAAGAAGCCCTATATAATAAATCCTCTCCTGATCATACTCGCTCATACCCATCCGCTCTGCGATCATACGTGAATATATGGCGACTCTCAAAGAATGACCCTTTGTATATTCATCCTTTGTATCAATGATATTTGCTATTGTACGCAGTGATTCGCTAACAAGTTCCTTGTAAGCGGAATGTGTCTTTTCATACTTTCCGATACGATATGATACCGTTTCCACTACGATCAAGGTAAGCAAGGCGATCAGCCCTGCAAGAAACGATATCCAAAACATAGGATATGCCGTTGCTTTCTTGGCTTCGGTATACTCTAACGTAATCTCATTCATGTCACATACGTAGGGCGCATACATGACAAGACCGAAAGTCCTCTGTTCACCCGCTGCGGCATACATATTATAATCCGCAGGTTCATATATGAGTTTGTCCTGATTTATCGCCCACAATCCGTTCCATGAACTGTCTATATCACATCCGACCGGGATATAAGCCACCATTGACCAGTTACTGATAGCATGTCGTGAATTATTGACAAGCCTAAAATCATACTGATCTCCTATAGCATCTTTATCCGACCACGGAGTCCCGGATGTCGCAAATATATATATTTCTTCGTTTTCCGGATCATCGATTGACCAATCGAAAGAAAGAGAGTGAACCTGTTTGTTCGCTCCTTTTGCATAGATTAAAGTAACGATCAGACATATCAAAGAAATGATAAGAACGATCGACATAGTAACACGAAGTTTGTGGTTTTTGCGCCCGCTTCCAGCTTTCAAAGCTTACCCTCTCAAAAAAGCTATTCCAAATACGACTCCCCCAAGTAACGTATCAGAACAGGTACGACAGATATTATGTCGTAACAAGTGTTATTATCGCATATTTTCGCTGACTATTCAAGTTAATCAACTCCTCGGATGTCAACAAATTGAACATAAGGACTCACTATTTTTACGAGTTTTTCAAGCTCCTCTCTTGAGTATGAAGAAAACCTTCTTTCGATCACTCTTTCCGAGTCAATATAACCCTGGAGATAATATTTTTCCGCACCCCTGATAAACTCTCCGATCGCCTTAAATGTCTCTTCGTTATGAAACTCCCTTATTACCGTTGTTCTGAATTCATAATCGATACCTGAAGACATTATAAGATCCACACTTTCCTTAATTATTGAAGTATCGATCTTTATGCCGGCTACATCACTGTAGCCTTCGGGCGACGACTTAATATCCATGGCCACATAGTCTATAAGACCTTCTTTAATCAGATCCTTTGTGACATCTGGCCTGTAGCCGTTTGTATCAAGTTTGACCAGCACATCAAGTTCTTTAAGCTTAACGATAAACTCCCGAAGATCTTTCTGAAGAGTGGGCTCGCCTCCGGTGATACAGACACCTTTTATTATCCCTTTTCTCTTTTTGACATGCGAAAGAACTTCTTCTTCGGAAATCAGGGGCTGTGACATCGGATCAAGCACCAGATCCGCATTCTGACAGTAAGGGCATCTGAAGTTACATGAACCCGTAAAAACAGTCGAAGCAACGATCCCCGGGTAATCAAGCAGTGTAGTTTTATTTAAACCGTGTATTTGCATTTAAAATATCCTTTTTGTATAATTCATCATTGAAAGTACTCAATTAAGTATATCACTTTCAAACCGGGAAAACACTTATGCCTAAAAAATATACAACCGATGAAAAGTACATGAAAGAAGCCATAAAGGAAGCAAAAAAAGCTTATGCCCTCGGAGAAGTTCCGATCGGTGCGGTGATCGTGCATGACGGAAAGATCATAGGCCGCGGCTATAACCGCAGAAACACCGATAAATCCACTCTTTCTCATGCCGAGATAACGGCTGTCAAAAAAGCTTCCAAAAAGATCGGTGACTGGAGACTTGAAGGCTGCACGATCTATGTAACGCTTGAACCCTGTCAGATGTGCAGCGGCGCACTTATTCAGGCACGCATCGACAGAGTCGTTATCGGCGCCATGAATCCCAAAGCCGGTTGCGGCGGGTCCCTGCTCAATATACTTGAAAACGATCTTTTCAACCACAAGGCGATCGTGGACAGAGGTGTTCTTGAAGATGAATGTTCTGATATACTGACTAAATTCTTTAAAGAATTGCGAGTAAGACTTAAACTTGAAAAGGCATTAAAGAACGCATCCGATGATATAGGTGTTTGACATTTTCGGCTTTTCTTTGTATTATGTTTTAGCCGTGTTGTGCTTACACGGCTTGCACATCCGATTCGGTCTCGCGCAATGGAAATCCACGAACCGTGTCAGGTCGGGAACGAAGCAGCACTAAGAGGAATCTTTCATGTGCCGCGAGGACGCCGGGTTGGCCCTGTGCAGGTCATGTAAGCATAACCGGCCTTTTTATTTTTACTATGGACGGATATCTTTCTTATTACGAAAACTGCACACTGTGCCCCAGAAATTGTCATGTGAACCGCTTAAAGGACGAAACGGGCGTATGCGGATCCGGGGCGGATCTTTTTGTTTCAAGGGCTGCCCTTCATATGTGGGAGGAACCCTGTATAAGCGGTGATACCGGTTCCGGTACGGTTTTTTTCTCCGGCTGTAATCTTCATTGTATTTTCTGCCAGAACCATGAAATATCGGGTCGTTCACCTTTCGGAAAAAGAATAACGACAGAACGCCTTTGCGATATTTTTTGGGAACTTGAAGAAAAGGGTGCCTTAAACATAAATCTTGTCACTCCCACACACTATATACCTTCCGTGCGCGAAGCCATTATCATGGCCAAAAGAAAAGGGCTTTCAATCCCTGTCGTATATAATACAGGCGGATATGAATCCGTATCTTCGTTAAAGCTTCTTGAAGGCCTTATCGACATTTATCTTCCGGATCTTAAATATTTCGATCCGGTCTTATCGGCCGGTCTTTCTCATGCAGATGACTACGAAAAAGTGGCAAAAGATGCTATCCGTGAAATGGTAAGACAAACAGGCGAACCCGTTTTCGATGAAAACGGGCTAATGAAAAAAGGCGTGATCGTAAGGCATCTTGTGCTTCCTTCGCATACAAAAGACAGTATAAAGATCCTCGATTACCTTCATGATACATACAAAGACCGTATCTATATAAGCATAATGAGTCAGTATACTCCTATTGAGGAAAACTGTAAGTTTTTTGATCCTTTTCCTGAATTATAGCGTTCTTTGTCCAACCGCGAATACAAAAAGGTTATCGATCATGCTCTTATGCTTGATATCAAAAACGGCTTCACCCAGGAGGGTAAAGCCGCATCCGAAAGCTTTATTCCGTCTTTTAAAACACTTGAAGGTGTTTAAGATCAAAACAATTTGGGTAAAGAAGGCGGGCCGAATAATCCCAGGGCCAGCGCGATAAGGTAATATATCAAAAAATGAACGGGATATATCAGATAAAAAACGTATTTTAACTTAAGTCCTCTTTCACCGTTATATCTCTTTATAAGCTTTAAATCTATAAACGCAAATGCCTCCGAAAGATTGGCGATCGTAAGGACTATGCATGTCGCGGTCATCGATGCGATATTGTCGTTACGCATAGCATATGCTGCGGCTATCGCCAATACACCCATGCCGGAATAATCTGTCTTTAAGAATGTTGCAATAAACATCAGCACCAGCAGACATGCGATCATCGCAAGTATCTTGATAAATGCCTCTTTTGAGCACTTTTTCATGAGAAATACAAGTCCGAAGGTACATAAACACATAAATACGGAAAAGATCAAAGCATCGTATACAAGATCGTTTCCTTTAAAGCCCAATCCAAACAGCCGCATGATCCACCTTGTAAGATATGCGGAAGTCAATCCGACGGATAATATCAAAGAAGGCACAAACAGTCTTTTATCAATATCCTTCTTTTCTATATATTCGGAAATACACATGAATAAAAACCCGAGAAGAAGGGTAAAAAAAACATTCTGATATCCCAAAGATATAAAATTACCGCTGTGAGCGAGGTCGAACGGTATCTCCGCGATCAAGGCAAACACCAAAAGCCTTACGGCATACTTTAATTTGCTCTTTGTATGCATAAAGCCCTGGACCAAAAGAAAAATGAACAGCGGAAAAGCAAGTCTTCCTATTATACGCAAAACTATATCCACTATGTTCATAATATCCAGAAAAACCATATTGGCTATTTCGGGT
>JAGCCY010000165.1 GCA_017651385.1 Lachnospiraceae bacterium | reverse complement strand
GATAGACACTACCGTTGCACCGATCAAAAGATCGGGCACCTTGAATTTCTTGGCGATTCCCGTTGCACCGTCCACGAACCAGTCTCCGCCTTTGATAAGGAGCACAAGTCCCAGAATAAACCACAATACATGCACCAGCATAATAAAATCCTCCGATTGTTTTTATAAAGTATTCGGGTCTTCACATAAAAAACGAGACCGGCACCGCAACTAAGCGATACCGGTCTCGTCACTTAACATTTCTAAGTCCGTGCCCCGGCCTTGCGGCGTGATGACGAAGCACGAAACGTCCAAAGACGCTGACTACTCCCCAAATATCATTGATAATAGTATCAAATAATATTTTTCAAGTCAATATTATAAGGTAACGGTGATGTCCTTATCGTATACCTTTATCGTATATTCGCCTTTAAGGAATACTCTTCTTCCGTCCTCAAGGACAGTCGTTAATGAGTAAGCGGATATCGGTAAGGAAACCTTCTTAGTCTCACCCTTTTTAAGAGATACTCTCTTAAATCCGCAAAGGCTCTTAATAGGCTGGTTTGAAGGATCGAGAGCGTCCTTGTATGCAGCGTTTTTACCGTTTTCAACCTTCTCCGAAGGCTTTTTATCAACGTATGCAAGCACAACCTCATCGCCGTCAAGATCGCCTGTATTTGTAACTTCAACGCTTACTTCGATCGCGGTCTTCTGAAGATCGAAATAATCGGCTTCTGCTTCCGGCACGAAACCTGTTGCCTTCGCATCGGATTCTGCCTTAAATGTCGTATAGCTTAAACCGTAACCGAAAGGATAAAGTGTGGTGCCCTTAAAATATCTGTAAGTACGGTTCTTCATCGAATAATCGGTAAATTCGGGCTGTTCGCCGTCCTTATAGAATGTTACGGGAAGCTTACCCGAAGGATTGACCTTACCGAAGAGAACATCTGCAAGTGCCTCTCCGCCGTGTCCGCCCGAATACCAGCAGTCCACGATAGCGTCGGCCTCAGTGTTCAGCTCTTCAAGATCTATTGCGGAACCCGCATTAAGTACCACAATGAGCTTTTTATTGTTTTCTTTTACTGTCTTGAGCACATTTTTGTAAAGCCTGATCTGAGCTTCGGGAAGTTTTAACGAAACCTTGTCGCCAGATGCAAACATGTTTCCGGTATCGCCCTCTTCGCATTCGATCGTGGCATCGAGACCGAGACACAGGATCGTGATGTCCGAATTCTTGGTAACGATGACCGCCTCGGCCATACGATCGTCCGCTTTTGCAAGATTTGATGTTCTGTCCTTGAAAAGATGAGAACCTTCGCTGTAAAGAACACGGCTCTTTGTAGCGTGCTTGATACCTTCAAGATTTGTAACATATTCCGAAGCCGTTCCGAAATAATTGCCTTCGAGAACGGTACGAAGATTGGCTGTGGGACCCACAACGCCGATCGTCTTGTATTCACCTTCCTTAAGAGGAAGAACACCGTTATTCTTAAGAAGTACTATGGATTCCTGCGAAGCTTTAAGTGAAAGCTCGTTATGCTCCGGTGTATCGTTCTCAAGATAAGATATCGTATCGTATTTTGCTGTTTTGGCCTTTGCATCCTCATCGGATCTTGGTAAGATACCGAGCTTCATCCTTGTGGCCATAAGCCTTGTGCAGGCTTTTCTCATATCCTCTTCGGTAATGAGTTTTTCCTTAAGTGCGGCAAGTATGCAAAGATATGTGTTACCGCAGTTTAAGTCGCAGCCGTTGTTAAGAGCAAGTGCGGCCGATTCTGCGGGAGAATTTGTGATCTTATGATTCTCGTGGAAATCTCTTATGGCCCAGCAGTCACTTACAAAATGACCCTTAAAGCCCCACTTTCCGCGAAGGATCTCTTTCATTAACGTGGGAGAACCGCAGCAGGGCTCACCGTTTGTACGGTTGTAAGCGCCCATTACGGACTCGACCTTTCCTTCTTTTACCGCTTTTTCAAAGGCGGGCAGATATGTCTCTTCCATGTCTTTCTTGCTTGCAACGGCATTGAAGTGATGTCTTTCGCCCTCGGGACCGGAATGTACGGCAAAATGCTTTGCGCAGGCCGCAACCTTGAGCGTATCGCACTCGGGATAATTATCAAGACCCTGAAGTCCCTTTATAAAAGCAAGTCCAAGACGCGCGGTAAGGTAAGGATCCTCGCCGTAAGTCTCATGTCCTCTTCCCCATCTCGCATCACGGAAAATATTGATGTTGGGTGACCACATTGTAAGACCCTTGTAGATGTCGCGGTCTTCTTCAGCTGCCTGTGCATTGTACTTGGCTCTTGCCTCCGTGGAGATCACATCTGCGATCTTGAATAAAAGGTCGTCGTCAAACATAGCCGCAAGACCGATAGCCTGCGGAAACACCGTAGCGGTGCCTGCTCTCGCAACACCGTGAAGTGCCTCGTTCCACCAGTTGTAGGCGGGTATGTTAAGTCTTTCGATGGCTTCCGCATCGTACTTAAGTTCTTTGGCAACTTCTTCGATCTTCATCTTTGACACAAGTTCTTCTGCGTCTTTTAACAAATTGCTCATACTGCCCTCCGTTTGGGTTAATATAAAGGTCTGCCCTTTTCGTCCGGAATAAGGGTTTTCCTGTAGAAATATGAATTTATTACATCACGCCATTCCTTGGAATGCCAAACCTGATGGTCGAAGCGTTCTTTGACACGATCAAAGGAATCTTCACTTACAAGTCCCTTTAATTCAAGCCAGAGTGCGTTCATCTTCTCCACATCCTCGGCACCCTCAAAATGTGTGTCGTAAACATGCTGTATTATCGTCTTTCCGCTCTTAAGCTTATAATCGTAAGGCATACGATGGAAGAAAAGCATAAGCTCATCCGGAGTGGTCTCGGGCTTTTCGTACATAGTCTTTAACGGCTCCCTGTAAAGAGTCGAGTAACCCGTACCCGTTGAATTTCTCTCAACACCGATGTATTTGTGATCCGCTTTATGATATGTGCCCCATACGGAATACTCATATCCGTCGGGATCGGGCCCGTAATGATATGCGGGACTGCACATCCAGCCGATACCCAAAGGCGCATTGTACTTTTCATATGCGGGCCATGACATCATAAGTATGGTCTTTATATTCGATACCACCTTTGTATCATCGTTAAATGTAAGCTTTATCCATTCCTCTGCGATCTCTTCCGATGAAAGATCGGGATTAAAACAAAGTCTTCCGAAACCGTAGAGATTGGCTGCGGCAAGATCGTGGCCCGTCCAGTTAAAGTCATTTCCGGTATTTGTGACTGCGCACATACCTGCAAGCTTTCTTGAAAACGTCTTTCCGCTTACGATATCCTTAACGTTCGAACCTTCTCCCACAGCATAAGTATCAAAAGAAAGAACTTCCTTAAACCACGGGATCAGATAGCATACATGACGCTGCTGGCCCGTATATTCCTGAGCGATCTGAAACTCTATCATCTGATTGGTGGAGCTCATATCTCCGAATAAAGGAGCCACGGGCTCTCTGACCTGGAAATCCATCGGTCCGTTCTTTATCTGGAGTATGACATTATCCAGAAACTCTCCGTCAAGATCGTGGAAATAGTCATATGCCGCTCTTGCACGGTCGGTCTTTAAATCTCTCCAGTCCTGCTTGCAGTTATATACAAAGCATCTCCAGATTATGATACCGCCGTAAGGGTTAATGGCTTTTGCAAGCATATTGGCACCGTCCGCCTGAGTGCGTCCGTAAGTAAAAGGTCCGGGACGTCCTTCGGAATCGGCTTTAACGAGAAATCCCGCAAAATCCGGAATATTCTCATATATGTATGCCATCTTCTTCTGCCACCATGCTATTACTTTTTCATCGAAGGGATCGGCGCTTTTTACCGTTTCGTCCTCGATAGGAGCGGCATAATTAAGAGACAGATATAACTTTACTCCGTAAGACGCAAACAGATCGGAAAGTTCTTTAACCTTACCGATAAATCTTTCATTTATAAGATCGCACGCAGCACCTTTTACATTAACGTTGTTGATCACGACTCCGTTATAGCCGAGTGATGCAACGGCTCTTACATAATCTGTTGTACGTTCGTTTATAACGATATCGTTGTCTTCAAAGAAAAACGAATCTCCCGAATAGCCTCTCTCGATCGAGCCATCCATATTGTCCCAATGGTTGAGCATTCTGAGCGGATTCTTTGGTATCTCGGTTATGGGATCTTTAAGATCCGCTTTAAGCCTTATAAGATTTATAAGCCTGAATACCGCATAGACAAGAGCGGCATCCGTATTCGTGAATATCGTGTATACACCGTTTTCAAATGCGAGCCTGTAACCTTCATCCGAAAGCGCGGGAACTTTTGAGCATGAAGCCTTTATCTTAAGCCCCGAAAGAGCTTTTGATGTCTTAAGCTCATTTAATGCATTTATCACTCTTTTCGACGCTTCATCATAACCGTTTAATTCAACGGATGCGCCGTTATCTTTAACCTTTTCGTCAAGCCATAGATTTGAGTACATATTTGTGTAAGACCTCCCTCACTGCGCCGTCGCCCTTTGAAAGCTCTTCATATATCGAAAGAACTCTTTCTCCGAGACCGTCGGCAAATAAGTCATTTGCAATTATCTCCTGTTTTGAAAGAATTTCACGCGCGGACAGACCCTTTAATTCGGAAAGCTTGGGATCCGGACTTAACTCAAACGCATTGCCCTTATCGTCAACACCCTTAAGATAGCGAAGCCATCCCGCAAGCACGAGCGGCACAAGGATAAGACTGTCTGTTGAAAGATCTTCCCTCTGTCTGTATGCTTTGATGGTCTCTCCGAATCTTATCGGAAGCTTCTGAGACGTATCACACGCTATTCTCTGAGGCGTATCGGGCATAAAAGGATTCGGAAGACGCTTTGTAAGTACGGCGTTTAAAAAGTCCTCGGGCTTAAGAACGCCGGGATTTACCACGACCTTCATGCCTTCCTTTTGACCGAGTGTATATACAAGATTTTTAAGATCCTCGTCGTCCATCTCATCGTGAATGGTGGTGTATCCCAAAAGACATCCGTAGATCGCCAAAGCTGTGTGAAGAGGGTTTAAGCATGTGCAGACCTTCATCTTTTCAACCTTATCGACGGTTTCCCTGTCGGTATAGATGACTCCGACCTTATCAAGAGGGATGCGGCCGTTGGGGAACTTATCTTCTATTACGAGATATTCGGTCTCCTCGGCATTTACAAAGGGTGCCACATAAGTATTCTTGCCTGTTACGACCTGGGCAAGATCTTCTATCCCGTCTTTTAAAAGTGCCTTTGATACACTCTCGTCGGGTCTCGGCGTGATCTTATCGATCATAGACCAGGGGAAAGAAACCTTTGAAGGATCCGTTACGTATTCAAGGAAACCTTCTTTTGCCTTGCCGTTATCCGTCCAGCCCTTTGCAAACGTATAGATCGCATCATAAAGCTTATCGCCGTTATGCGAACAGTTATCCATAGAAACAAAAGCAACGGGATGAGCACCGGATACAAAACGGTGATGCAATAATCCCGCTACCTTTCCTATATATCCCGATGAAAGATCGGGACCTGCTTCGATATCCTTAACAGTCTGGGGAAGAAGCTCTCCGTCGGGAGTTTTTACGACATAACCCTTTTCGGTTATCGTAAAACTTACCATTTTAAGAGAATCTTTTTCAAAAACATCTTCCACCTTTTTAAATTCAGCTTCGTTGTTTCTGTCTAAGATAAGCGAATTTACAATGCTTCCGATCACCTTCTTTTCCGTGGTGCCGTCGGCTTTAAGTGTTACAAGTATTGAAAGATCGTCATGAGGACGATACATTTTTTCGACTATTTCGTAGTCAAAGCCTTCACAGACGGAAAGACCCGTCTTCATAAGACCGGCCTCAAGCAGTCTGTCACAGAGATTGCCCTGGAAAGCTCTGAATATATTTCCGGCTCCGAAGTGTATCCATTCGGGATTTTCGATCGTAGCCTTTTTTATCTCGTTTCTGTCATAAGAAGGAAGTATATAACCCTTTTCTTCAAAGGATTTCTTATCGAGTATACCTTTCCCGGTTAACAGCATGATTTCTCTATTGCCTCCCATAATCCGTTAAGATAAGCCGCTCCCAAAGCTCTGTCATATAAACCGTATCCGGGCATCGCAACTTCGTCCCAGATCATACGTCCGTGATCCGGTCTTATGGGGCCCTTGAAGTCTATATCATGCAAAGCTTTCATGATCTCGTACATATCAAAACTTCCGTCCGAAGAAAGATGGGCGGATTCTTCGAAATCATCGTCGGAGTTGAATTTTAAGTTTCTTACATGAGCAAAATGAAGTCTTCCTTTGAGTGCTCTTATCATGCCCGGAAGATCGTTCGCCCTGTTCGTACCGTACGAACCCGAGCAGAAGGTGACACCGTTATGCGGGTTATCGACCATCTTCATCATTCTCATGATATTTTCAAGATTGATTATGATCCTGGGAAGGCCGAATACCGACCATGCGGGGTCATCGGGATGAATGGCCATATTGATATCGTATTTATCGCATACCGGCATGATCCTCTCAAGGAAATACTTAAGATTTTCAAAAAGCTTCTCTTCATCGACATCCTTATACATCTCAAAGAGTTCCTTGATCTTTTCCATTCTTTCCGGTTCCCAGCCCGGAAGGATTGCACCGTTTGCATCCTTTGAAAGCGAGGCAAACATATCCTCGGGATTTATCTTATCTATTGCAGCCTGTGAATATGCAAGAACAGTGGAACCGTCGGGACGCTTACGTGCAAGTTCGGTCCTGGTCCAGTCAAATACAGGCATGAAGTTATAGCATACAAGATGTATATCTTCTTCGCCGAGATTCTTAAGAGTCTCGATGTAGTTGTCGATATACTGCTCTCTGTCGGGAGTTCCGACCTTAATGGCATCATGTATGTTAACGGATTCTATACCCGCAATATGAAGTCCGGCTGCTTCGACCTCTTCCTTAAGTGCGTGTATTCTTTCTCTCGACCATGCTTCACCGGGTTCTGTATCGTAAAGTGTCGTTATGACGCCTTTAACTCCGGGTACCTGTCTTATCTGATTAAGCGTTACGGTATCAAAACCTGTACCGAACCATCTTAATGTCATTTCCATGTTCTGTTCCATCCTTTTATCATCAATTATCTGATATTACCAATGTTCACACACTAAAAATATATGTAAATTATCATTTCCGTTCAAATTAAAACTTGCTAATGTGTGTTCAATTCTTGCTTACGAAAACCGATTATGCAAAATCGGGCAGGGGGATCAAAACCCCTACCCGATCCTGCTCAAAAATTAGTTTTTATGGGTGAATAATTAATCAAGATTGTCTGAAGAGTATGTAGCATCCCATGCTGCTGCTCTTTCATCCATGATTGCCTGTCCGCCTGCTGCAAGGTATTCGCTCATACCCTGATCCCATACGGAATCAAAATCAGCTACGGAAGCAACTACTGCCTTGTCATATGTCTGATCTCTCTTACCTGCAAGGTCTGTTCCCTCTGTTTCAGCTGCGATATCGCCAACCGAAGGTGTGGGAGGAACCTTAGCGTCCTTGGATGCTACTGCGATAGCGGTCTTAACATCTTCGGGATCTACGTCAGAATATGAGAATGCAAGTGAAAGGGTTGTAAGTTCGGGTGTAGCAAGTCTTAAACCGTTACAGTTGATGGTCATATCGATGTTCTTACCGGAGTTCTGGTACCAGTCATGATGTGCATCATCGGGAGCCTGTAAAACGATAGCGCCTGTAGCTGCGTCAACGGTATGAAGAACGCCTTCGTCACCGATCTGGAGGTACTGAACTGTTTCAGCCTGGCTCATGAACTCAAGGTAGCAAAGAGAAGCTATGGGCTCATCGTTTGTTGCAGGGAAGAATACCTTACGGTCACCGGTGTTGGAGTAGCTGTACTTGTTGTATCCGCCGTTCTTGTCTTCGAAGCAGTTAATTGCAACGAACTTAGCCTGAGGGCCGTACTGAGCTGCAAGTGTAGCGTTGATGGAATCCTTGCCGTTTCTGAAAGGATAATCGTAGTTGTGTGTGAAT
>JAGCCY010000164.1 GCA_017651385.1 Lachnospiraceae bacterium | reverse complement strand
GTAACCGGGAGCTTTAGCCTCAACGGTTCCCCGGCCGGATTCGGAGCAGCCGGGAATATCTGCTTTTTGACCTTTAATTGCCCGTTTAACTACGGTCATTGGCCATTCCGCATCGCCCGCATCACCGACAAACTCATCAAAATCGGGATAAAATCCGATCGGAAGATTTCCTGTTTTGTCAAAGCCTTCCACGATATAGACCGCATCGTTTTCCTTGTGGCCTCTTTCGTCAAAAGAAAGCGTGGGCTTATTTACAACTCCGTACTCCGTCACCGTGATCCTATTTAAAAGACTTGTTACGTGCCTGTGATCCCGAAGATTGTCCGCGCTTCTTCCGTAGATCGGGACAGCGGGAAGAAATGACATTTCTTTTGTGATCTTTGATGTATTTGTAATCTTTATAAGATGGACCTCGGTGTTGGCATCAAACGGGATAAAGCTTGTGACTTCCGCATTCAGGCAGCGTTCTTTTGAAGACCTTGTCATCCTGTGCCACATAAAGCCTGCTTCGATAGTGACCTCTTCGGCCTCATCCGTAAGGTTTCTTTCAATCTGATACGGAGAGTTGCCGCTTACGCTCCAGGGCTTTTCGCCGTTTACAAGTACCCAGAAGTTTCGAAGCGAACGGCTGTCCTTAATGTCTTCAATGCTCTGAGGCTTTAACAAAAACATATTCTGGTCGAGCTTTGCATCCCCCGAAAGTCCGGGTGTTATAAAGCTTTTAAGCCCGTTTTCACCCGCAAGCGGGAAATAGAGATTCCTGTACCTCTCCGCGTGTGTAAGCTTAAAGCTTCCGTTATCGTCAATAAATGTATATCCTTCCATCCTGTCTCTCCCTCATCATCATTTTTTCATTTATTTCCATGTGCCATTCTCATAATCCAGTATTTTGGCTGTTTGGCCGCCTGTTACTACGGCGCTGCCCGCGTCGTTGATACCGTGTTCCATGCCGGGGTGGCCTGTGAGCATAACGGTTATCAGATGATGGACCTTCACTCCTTCCCTGTCGGGTATCTCCATCGCACAATGCATCGGGATCACATTGTCGCGGTTATACAGGTATATTCCGATCCCGGTTGCGGTAAAGCCTTCCACATCATCATTTACTTTGATCGATGCAAAGCCGTCCGTTTCACCGCCATGGCTCTTCCATACTTCGGGCGAAGGAACATCGTAAGGAACTTCGCTCTGATACATGACGATCTGCCCGTTATTTCCGTTCCACACTGTCTGATACTCGTTAAAGTGTTCGACCATCAGCGCATACATTGAGATATTGTCGCCATTTATCACTATCCCGTTCGGGCAGGTGTTCAGATCCCAGCCGACCTTATCGCCGTGATCCGCTCTCCATACCCAGAGGTTATCGCCGATCACATTGTCCTGATCTATCGTTATACAGGTTTTGGTCTTTGCCGGATCGTTTGTAACGGTACCGCCCACGCGGAAATATACATCCGCGATCAGGGAAGGGGCTGCTTCTTTGGCATTCGGATCCTTCATATGAAGAAGGTTTTCAGATTCAATGCCTCCCGCATCAAACAAAATACCTGCAATTATAAGGTCATCGGCATTTGTGACCATACACTCCGTACCGTTATCGGGTGTCAATGTAGCAAGGCCCAGACCAAGCACTATCGTGCCCGGATTATCGATATTTAACGGTTTATCGAGGTGATATATACCCGGGGTAAGAAGAAGATTTTTCTTTTCCGAAAGTGCAATATTTATCGTGTCCGCAGTATCGGTTTTTGGATCGGCTATATAAAACTCATCAAGCGATCTTAATTCCCCGGGCTGATCTCCTGCCTCCCAATCGGGCCCGATGGAGTGTTCTTTCCACGAAGGAACAAAAACCTTAAAGTCTCCGTCGTATACAAGAAACGGCTTTTCCCGGATAAGAGCCGTTTCTTCTACGGCGGTATATGACTTCGCCGGCCAGGTGGATGTAGGAACTCCGCCTTTTTCGTCGCCTGAAAATACCATGTTCCAGTTCTCGCCCATCCAGATCCTGTAGCCGTTGTTTCTGCTGAGCCACTGCTGCTGGGAGCCGGAATCTATCATGCTTGTTACTCTCGAATCGGCCAGGAAACCACCGCTTGCCCAGCCGTAATCATCATGAAGATAAAGTGCTCCGTTTACCTGAACACGCCTCATATCCGTAGCCTGGGAAACCGCCCAGACCGTATTTGAATCCATCGTAATGTTCTCGACGCTTCGCCAGAAATTGCAGGTTGCATTATTGTTTGACGGATCGTTTGAAAGCCATCTTGCCAGGACCTTTAATTTACCGATAGTTGTATCCGTGGGCATTTTCCCAAGTCCGAGGACCTGTGTATAATACCCAGCGTTTACCTCAATGCTCTCGTCGTAGACACCGGGCATAAACATAAGCGCATAGCGTTCTTTGCCAAACTGGTTTGTCTCCTGTTTTTTATAAATGTTGTCTATCGTCTCTTTTACGGCTTCCGGATCGTCATCGGGAGTGAAGATATACACGTTCTCGCCAAAGATCTCGGAATGGAAGCCGGAAAGCATCGGTTCATCGTTGCCGTCTTCTTTGCCGCAGCCTGTTAAGATCGTTGTCATGATCACCATTCCCATGATCAGGAATTTCCACACGCTCTTTCTCATGGTCATCTCCTTTGTGCGGATCTGATATCTTTCAAAGAAAGCATACGGTCTTCCCGCCATACTTCCCTGTATTCTCCGCATCTTGAAAAGAGCATAAAAAAACGGAACCTCAAATTTAAGGTTCCATTTCTTATTTTGGTGTCAATTTTTTATTCACTTCTCCGCCACAGCGCTCCGATGGCGATTGTACCGCCGGATCCCTGTTTAAGCTTCAATATCAGTTGATCTTGTATGTTACTTTATTCTTGCCGTTTTGCTTGGATTCGTACAAGTTGGCGTCTGCGGCCTTGACCACATTCTCGCTGCCCTTGTCGTCATAGGCAACACCTAAACTTATGGTGAACGGACCGCCGAAATCGTACTTTTCTCTTGCAAACGTCGAACGGATCTTCTCGGCAAGAAGTTCGGGATATACTACCGCTTTATCTTTTATAAGGACCGCAAATTCCTCACCGCCGTAACGATAGGGAACGACATTTTTTCCTTTCAGGCTGTTTAAGATCTTACCGAGCCTTGATAAAACCTCATCACCCGACTGATGACCGTATGTGTCATTTACACGCTTAAAATCATCGATATCCATCATAAGAACAGCAAGCGGTCTTGGTTTTCTCTCTATCCTTGACATTTCGCGATTAAAGGCTCCCCGGTTACGTACCTGGGTAAGTCCGTCAACTCTTCCGGTACTTGCTATCAGCCTTATTGCCGCCAATGCCGCTACCACAAGTACAAAAATAAGCAGATAGAGTCTCAACCTGTGTCGCCTTGCATTGTAAGATTCCTCTATTCCGCTCAAAAGTTCTTTGGAAATCTGGATATCACCGTCAATAAGAGACGTATATGTCGTGGTCTCAAGTTCCGTGGCTTTTCTGTAAGCCGTTGCGGCAATATTGAAAAACCCTTCCATCGAATCGGAATCCTCCGGAGGATAATTGTCCGAAATATAAAGGACCGTCTGAAGTGCGGCCACCATATAGTCATACTCCTCACAGTAATCCATATATTCTGTGATCAGGGATCCGACATCCTTATTTTCTTCAAGTGCAAGGTATATTGATGCCTCATAGTAAGGCATCACAAAATCTCTTACTATAACG
>JAGCCY010000163.1 GCA_017651385.1 Lachnospiraceae bacterium | reverse complement strand
TAACGGCCCGATAAACGGTCATCTACAAAGGCTCCGACCACAATTCCGGGTATCGCACTTAAAGGATCGTTTGGTGCGTTGGGGCCGCCGAGGTCCGTTCTGCACCAGCCGGGATCGGTAAGGTTTATCATTACATCGGTTCCGTTTACCTTTGAACCTAAATCTATCGTGATCTTATCAAGAGCAGCCTTGCTTGCCGAATATCCCGCCTGCTCAGGCTCAAGGGCAATACCGCTTGTGGTGTTGACGATCCTTCCGAAGCCTTTTTTGATCATCTTCGGAAGAAAATGATACATTATCATGGCGGGTGCTATCGTGTTGATCTTAAAACTTTCCGTATAATCGCTTACCGGAGTGGTGAAATAATCCGTACGGTATGCTATCTGAAGGCCTGCGTTGTTAAGGACAATGTCCACATCTATGTTCAAAGCATCGATATCTTTAAGCATCTTATCGACCGCATCAAGATCGGAAAGCTCGGCACCGAAACAATATGCCTTAATGCCCATTGCCGTAACTTCTCCGAAAACCTTGGTAAGATTTTCGGTATTTCTTGCATGAAGGATGAGATTTGAGCCCTGCTCCGCCATAAACTTTGCGCTTAAGTATCCTATGCCTCTGCTGGCGCCCGTAATAAGCGTCCATTTCCCTTTAACGTCTACCATGCTGTCTTCCTCTTTATTTCATCTTCTGCTTTGCTTCTTCAAGAACGCTTATGAGCTTATCGCACCATGCATCGAACTCGGGATCCTCGATCTGACATTCTTTATGTGAAAGAACATAGTCAAGAGTTTTTCTGACACCGATATCAAATGTGATGTTCATGTTAAGACCGGGTACGGCTCTTTTAAGCTTTCTGTTGTCAAAAGCAACCGATACGGCCTTGTCGCCCAAAAGTGAGCCTTCAAAATCATAATCCGATACGGCGGCAAGATAAGCACTCGATACATAATACGGCTTAAATTCCACACCCAGAGCATCCGCTATGGATTTATATATCTGATTCCATGTAAGGGTTTCGTCGTTTGTGATCTGGAAAGCTTCGCCGATCGCATGCTTATTTCCCATAAGGCCTATGAAGCCCTTTGCAAAGTCTTCGTTAAAAGTCATATGCCAGAGTGATGTTCCGTCGCCGTGCATGATAACGGGTTTTCCTTCAAGCATACGCTTAATGACCTGGTAGCTTCCTTTATTTCCGTGAACGCCCATCGGAACATTTCTCTTATCGTAAGTGTGGCTCGGTCTTATTATCGTGACCGGGAAACCTTCTTCGCTGTAAAGCTTCATAAGATAGTTCTCGCATTTTATCTTGTTGCGGGAATATTCCCAATAAGGATTCGATAATGAAGTGCCCTCGGTGATCACGTAATTGTAACTGGGCTTATGATAAGCCGATGCCGAACTTATATACATGAACTGATCGGTCTTTCCTTTAAAAAGCCTGTAATCTCTTTCAAGCTGCTCGGGCACAAAGCCTATAAAATCGCAGATACAGTCAAAATGAATGCCATCGATAAGCGAAAGTACCTTTGCTTCATCATTGATATCGCAATTTAAAAGTTTGATGTTTGAGGGGATCTCGGATGATCTGTTACCCCTGTTTATAAGATATAACTCCCAGTTTTCGTTCTTTGAAAGTGCTTCGGTAATCGCCATGCTGATGGTACCCGTACCGCCGATAAACAATGCCTTCATTTTGAATCCTCCTAATTATTTGTTTGCATATGTAAGCGATGTAAGTCGCCTGCCTGCTTTTAGTAAAACATATACACCGTTTGAATAGTAGAAAATATAAACTCAAAAATGGTAAAAAAAACCGCAGTACATAAAGTACTGCGGCAGATTGTTTTTCAGCCGTGAAGACCGTTTGACTGGCGGATCATATCCTCTATGACTATGTCATAGATCTCGCCGATCGAATTGCAATATTCAAGTACCTTCCAGGGCTCATTGGTGTGAAAATGAATCTTGATAAGATCCTCATCTCCCGCTGCGATCAGACTGTTTCCTTCGAAATGCTCGGTTATATAATCGGCAATTTCGTCTTCATCCAGATCTTTGTCACGTCTGTCGATAAGCATCTGTGTGTCGTAACGATATGCAAACTGATCGTCTTCAGCGTCGATTGATACAAAATCACTCATCTTTTTTCTCCTTATTGCGAATATATTTCTCTGTCCTTTGCCCCGTATGACGCCCAAAGAAGTAAGAGTGCCATGATAAGTATGATCTCGGCAATCGGAACAACGAGTTCATTATAACGGTTCATCGAATTATATGCAAACGTAAAAACATGCGTCGGAAAGTACTTTCCAAAGTCAAAGAGCGAAAAAACATCCGGCACGATCAGGATCGTTATTATATGCAAAAAAGCCGGAAGAACAGCCGACTTTGCAATGTACGAAAGGAGCACCGAATCCGCCGCTACGGCGAAAAATCCCACAGACAGAGCCAAAGCATCCACAAACCCATTTATAAAAGAAAGATTCCTTTCAAGGTACAAAAG
>JAGCCY010000162.1 GCA_017651385.1 Lachnospiraceae bacterium | reverse complement strand
CTTTCTTTTTAGCCTTAAGATCGGCTGCAAGATCAACAAGCCCCTGGATCTCTTCGGGGGTAAAATCCAATAATTTAAGAAAATCTTTTCCGTATAAGTTCATTACTTTATTATCTCCTTAACCGACGTAGCCAGTCCTGCCACACTCTGGATCTCAGAAGGAATGATGATCTTTGTGGCCTGACCGTTTGCAGCCGCAGCAAGTGTTTCGAGGCTTCTGAGCTGTACGACCTGATCCTGTGTCATTCCTGCTTCCATAAGCTTTCTGATACCGTCTGCTTCAGCCTGCTTGATCATATTGATACCCTGTGCCTCTGCTTCCTTGTGAAGTCTTATGGACTCTGCGTGACCTTCGGCTTCGCGCACCATCTCGATCTTCTGTGCATCTGCACGAAGGATGGCACTTTCTTTTTCACCTTCTGCCTTTAAGATGGCGGATTTCTTCTCACCTTCCGCGATAAGGATCTGCTCACGTCTTTCACGTTCTGCCTTCATCTGCTTCTCCATGGATTCACGGATCACGGGCGGAGGTGTGATATTCTTAACCTCAACACGGCCTACCTTGATACCCCAGGGATCGGTAGCCTCATCGAGGATCGTCTGCATCTTTGTGTTGATGATCTCTCTTGATGTAAGCGTTTCATCAAGTTCGAGCTCACCTATGATGTTACGAAGAGTCGTAGCCGTAAGGTTCTCGAGTGCAAGTACGGGATTTTCCACACCGTATGCAAAAAGTCTTGCATCAAAGATCTTAAAGAACACGACCGAATCGATCTGCATTGTAACATTATCCTTTGTGATAACGGGCTGCGGAGGGAAATCCGCGATCTGTTCCTTTAACGATACATGCTTTACGACCTTGTCAAAGAAAGGGATCTTTGCGTGAAGTCCCGCAAACCATGTGGTCCTGTACTTACCGAGACGCTCAATGATATAAGCCTGTGTCTGCGGTACGACCTTTACGCATGTTACGAGAAATAAAACCAAAATAACTACTACAGCGATTAAACCGGGCATAACCTTGTCCTCCTCAGATTTATATTAATAAAATACATGGTTACCTATGATAAGGCCTTCTTTTGTGCCTTTACGTCTGAAATGCGTTGCATCACCGACGTTTGTATATCCGCCGAGAGCCTGCCTTGCTGCCTGCAGACAGCTTTCCTTGGGACCTTTGTTATAAACTCTCGACAATGAACCGCTCTTAGCGGGTGTAAACTGCCCCGAAGCATATATTACATCATATACCGTGGACGGATACGCTCCGCTTCTTACACGGTTTACCACGACCGCACCGACCGCAACCTGGCCTTCGTAAGGTTCTCCGCCCGCTTCACACTGTATGAGCGCACCCAGTAACCTTATAACGTTTTCCTCGGACTGCATCGATTCACGCTGCCTTATGGCTGCAAGTCTCGCCTCTTCTTCAAGACGTTTTCTTTCTTTTATTACAGCCATTGTCTCGCCGTGGTCGACCTCAAATATGATCTTTACGCCGTCTCTGGGTACGAATCCCTCATAATCTCCGTAGGCTATCTTGACCCAGTTTTCTTCGGATTCATCGACAACCTCATATTCGGCATTCTGTGAAAGAACACCGTAAAAATCGGAGTATTTGCTTGCTTCTTTCCTTACGTACACGGCTCCCGCAGTTACCTTTACATTGGTAAAGCCCACTTCTCTTGCAAGGGCTTCGGCCTCTTCGTCGAAAAGAAGATATTCATTGCTGGCCCAGCCCACAAGTTCGCCTGTTTCAATAAGACTCCACTCTTCACCGCGCTCGAGGACCTTTCCGCCGCAGTCTTTATATATCTTGCCCACGATCTCCGATTCTATGTCTGCTTCGGCACGCACGTGAAGAGCCGACTTGACGTTGGCCATAACAAGATCGGAACCGACTTCATCGCCTTCATCTTTTTCGATCTCGATCCCCAAGTTTTCGGTAGTTCCCGAATTGTAGGCCTTCATGTCGAATACAACTGTCGCACCCTCGCTTTCAGCGGAAAGAAGATCCGAAGCCGTATCCGAAGCAAAAGAAGATATACCCAAAGCCATCCACAAAAATGCCAATGTGAAAAGACCCGCAAAACATTTTAACGATCTCTGGCGTTTTGCCTCATAACTTAAAAGTGCAGCCGATACCGCAGCATTTAACGATTCAAGCTTACCTTCCATCGGGATCTTAACAAGCTTATCGCAAAGATCCTTAGCCTCATCGGAGAGTCCGTTTCCTTCATTGCCGATAAAGATCGCGGAACCTTTTCTAAAATCCGCATCCCAGTAGGATCTGTCGCCTTTTAAGTGGGCGGCATAGCATTCGATCCCGTTTCTTTTAAGGTCATCAACGGTCTTGTTAAGATCGTCCGTATACACAAAGGGCTGTCTGTATATCGCTCCCATTGTGGCCCTTACGGTCTTGGGACTGTATATATCGACCGTGTCCTTACTCATTATGACAGCCGTGACACCCGCTCCTTCCGCGGTACGCATTATCGTACCGAGATTACCGGGGTCCTGGATCGTCTCAAGGACCAGATACAGACCGTCCTTTTTGATAAGACTTTCAATATCGTATGAACGTATTCTGACCACCGCCAGTATACCCTGGCTTGTGACCGTATCGCTCATCTTCTTAAAGACTTCGTCCTTTACCGTTTCATGCGGAAGTTTTGAAAGTCTTGCCTTGATATCCGCATCGGCTTCAAAGCTTTCCGAAGTAAAAACACTTACGATATCGGAATCGGGAGTCTCGTTAAATAACCTTACTCCTTCGATCACAAAGCATCCTTCTTCGCGCCTTGTCTTTGCTTTTTTAAGAAGATCCGCTGTTTTTTTAACCTGTTTGTTGTCTGAAGATGTTATCATACCGATTCATTTCTTGAGAGAAGACGGCTTATCTCGTACTGATAAGGATTGATGGTCTTCTCCATTTGTAAAGCTTCTTCTATATCATAATCGACAAACTGCCCGTTACGATAGCATACGGCACGTTTTGTCTTGCCTTCGGCAAGAATGTCCGCCGCATACGCACCCATAATGGACGCATAGTATCTGTCCTTACAGGTGGGACTTCCGCCTCGTTGCATGTAACCGAGTATTGTTGCTCTTGTCTCGATACCGGTCGCAGCCTCGATACGTCTTGCCATGGAAGTTGAGTGTCCGATACCTTCCGCATTGATGATAAGATGATGTGTCTTACCCTTCTTACGGTTGTTTATGATGTTATTGACAAGAGTCTGCTCGTTGAAATCATACTTCTCGGGCAAAAGAATATCCTCGGCACCGCAGGCAACACCGCACCAGAGTGCTATATAGCCGGCATTACGTCCCATTACTTCGATGATCGAACATCTCTCATGCGACGAAGAAGTATCTCTTACCTTATCGATGGCTTCCATTGCGGTATTGATCGCCGTATCAAAGCCTATTGTATAATCGGTGCAGGCAATATCAAGGTCGATCGTACCGGGTATGCCTATCGTATTGATGCCGTGTCTTGCAAGTGCCTGTGCGCCTCTGTACGAGCCGTCACCGCCTATTACCACAAGACCTTCTATACCGTGTTTTCTGCAGATCTTTGCAGCCTTCTCCTGAACCTCATCCTCATGAAATTCACTGCATCTTGCCGTTCCGAGTATCGTTCCGCCCCTCTGGATGATATCCGATACGGACTGAGGTTCCATATCCACTATCTCTTCATTGAGAAGTCCCTGATACCCATGTTTTATACCCTTTACCTTAAGACCATTGTTCAAAGATTTTCGCACGACCGCACGAATTGCGGCGTTCATGCCGGGGGCATCGCCTCCGCTTGTTAATACTGCGACTGTCTTGATCACATTTGCCATAGGTTTTTACCTCGTTTATTGAAGTGTTATATTTTCTGTGCCGAATTTTTCTTTCAGCATATTTACAAGAGCAGGATCTGCATTGACGCCGAACGACGGACCCAAGTCCTTCATTGCGCGTTCTTTTGTGATATATATCCATACGCGGTCATTGCCGTCGCTTCCCGTTATCGCATCCTTAAGCTCATCGAAACGGGCCATGTATGAATCCTTGTCGGGAAACGCTATCCACAGTTTCTTCGGAATATCCGAAAACAGTATCAGATCTTCAAGGATCACTTTACCGTTTTTATCTTCCTCGACACTTGTGCGTCCCTTTACGAACACCTTTGTGTCTTCTATGAGGAATTTGCCGTATTTGTCATAATCCTTGGGGAAGATGATAACCTCGACGCTTCCCATCAGATCTTCAAGCGTTATAAACGCCATAGCCTTGTTGGTCTTTGTGTATTTGATCGTCTTTGAAGTTATGATACCGCCGATCGTAACGCGTTTTCCGTCGTCTATGCGCACCGTGTTTGTCTCCGGATCCAAAAAGAAATCCGAAGCATTTGCCGTTATATGTTTTTCCCAAAGACTTCTGTATTCATCAAGAGGATGACCCGATACATAGATACCGAGCACTTCTTTTTCAAAAGAAAGCTTTGTCTCTTTATTGTATTCGCCTACATCCGGCAGAACTTCATTATAGTCGTCTTCGCCCTCGGATGCAAAATCAAATAATGTCATCTGCCCCGCCATCGAATGTTTTTTGTCGGAAGCGATGGAATCCATTATCTGAACATATACGCTCATGTACTGTTTCCTGGTACCGCCGAGCGAATCGAAGCAGCCTGCTTTTATGAAGTTTTCCATGGCGCGCTTATTGAAATCATAATCTGCCATGCGTGTCACAAAATCGGTCAGGCTCTTATAAGGTCCGCGCTTTTCTCTTTCGGTGACCACAGCTTCTATGACGGGACGGCCCACACTCTTTATGGCAGTAAGCGCATAACCGATCTTTCCGTCAATTACCGAGAAATCCTTCTCGCCGGTATTTATATCGGGTGCAAGTATTTCTATGCCCATTTTACGGCATACCTGAATATATTCGGAAACCTTGCCCGCATTATCGATGACGCTGGTCATAAGAGACGCCATAAATTCTACGGGATAATAATATTTAAGGTATGCGGTCTGATAAGATACCACGGCATAGCAGGCAGCATGGGATTTATTGAAAGCGTACTTTGCGAAATCCATCATGTTGTCATATATTTTTCCGGATACTTCTTCCGATATACCCTTTGCCTTACATCCGGGGACATTTTCCTCGGGATTGCCGTACATAAAGTTTGCACGTTCGACTTCCATGACGTGTTGTTTTTTCTTACTCATGGCACGTCTTACAAGATCGGAACGGCCAAGCGTATATCCGCCTAAGTCACGCACTATCTGCATGACCTGTTCCTGATAGACTATACAGCCGTATGTGGCCTCGAGTATCGGCTTAAGCTCAGGGGTCAGATATGTGATGTTATTGACATTTTCCTTACCCTTTATGTACTGCGGTATAAAATCCATCGGGCCCGGACGGTAAAGCGAAATACCCGCAATGATATCCTCAAGACTTTGAGGTTTTAGTTCTTTCATGAAGGATTTCATACCGGCCGATTCAAGCTGGAACACACCTTCAGTACGGCCCGTTCCTATATAATTGAGAACTTTCTTGTCGTCGTAATCTATATTGTCGACATCTATATGCCTGCCTGTGGACTTTTCGATAAGATTTACCGCATCCTTTATGACGGTAAGGGTTCTGAGTCCCAAAAAGTCCATCTTAAGAAGACCCAGTTCTTCAAGCGTGGTCATTACAAACTGTGTAGTGATCGAACCGTCGGCACCTCTTTGAAGCGGTACATACTCATCCGCTGACTTGGGGCATATAAGTACGCCCGCAGCGTGCATGGAGGTATGTCTCGGAAGACCCTCAAGACGCTTGCACATGTCGATAAGGTAATGAACCTCCTCGTCCGACTCATAAAGATTACGAAATTCGGGATTCATCGTAAGTGCCTTATCAAGCGTGATGTTAAGCTCGTTCGGGATCATCTTTGCTATCTGATCCGCTCTCTGATACGGCATATCCAGAACTCTTGCCACGTCTCTTATAACGCCTTTTGCGGCAAGCGTACCGAAGGTAACGATCTGTACCACCTTCTCCTGCCCGTATTTTCGCCCGACGTAATCAATGACTTCCTGTCTTCTTTCATAGCAGAAGTCAATATCTATATCCGGCATGGACACACGCTCGGGATTCAAAAAACGTTCAAAAAGGAGATTATATCGTATCGGGTCTATATTCGTGATATGAAGACAGTAAGACACGATACTTCCCGCGGCGGAACCTCTTCCGGGTCCTACAGGTATATCCTGAGACCTTGCGTAATTAATAAAATCCCAGACTATCAAAAAGTAGTCCACATAGCCCATCTTATTGATGATGCCAAGCTCGTAATCGAGTCGCGGACGCAGCTCATCTATCCTGTCGGGGTAGCGTTCTTTTAACCCTTCATCACAGAGCTTATTAAGATATGTCCAGGAATCGTAGCCTTCTGGCACCTCAAAATGAGGGAGTTTTGTAACGCCGAATTCTATCTCGACATTGCATCTGTCCGCTATCTTCTGTGTATTCTCCAATGCTTCGAGCGCATAAGGAAAAAGCGCCCTCATCTCATCTTCGCTCTTTACATAGTACTGTCCGCCCTCATAGCGGAGTCTGTCCTCATCCTTGACGGTCTTGCCCGTCTGAAGGCACAAAAGAAGATCGTGGGGTTCGGCATCCTCGGCATAAGTATAATGGCAGTCGTTGGTGGCCACCAGTTCTATGCCAAGCTCCTTACTCATCGACATGAGTGCCGCGTTGACGGTCCTCTGCTCCGGAATACCGTGATCCTGGAGTTCAAGGAAATAGTTTCCTTCTCCGAAACAGTCCCTGTATCTTAATGCACACTTTTTTGCTTCATCGATAAGACCTTTTTGTATAAGTCTCGGGACAGCACCTGCAAGACAGGCGGAAAGCGCGATTATGCCCTCGTGATATTCCTCAAGCACTTCAAAGTCAACACGGGGCCTGTAATAAAAGCCTTCCGTAAATCCTTTTGACACTATCTTGCAAAGATTGGCGTAACCTTTATTGTTCTCGGCCAAAAGAACGAGGTGGTGATATCGCTCTTCGCCTCCGGTAAGCTCCTTGTCGAATCTTGAATTGGGCGCTACATATACCTCACAGCCTATTATGGGCTTTATACCCTCTTCCCTTGCGGCTTTGTAGAAATCTATGACACCGTACATGACACCGTGGTCAGTTATGGCACCGGCGGTCATGTTAAGGTCTTTAAGCCTTTTTACATATTCTTTTATCTTATTTGACCCGTCCAGAAGCGAATATTCGGTATGGACATGGAGATGTGTAAATGCCATGTTTACTTCCTTTTGCACCCAATTATGCCAGAATATTATATCAATAAAATAAAACCCGCGCAACCGCACGGGTTTTTAAAGGAAACACTCTCCTAAGCCGGATGGTTTATCTTTTTAAATTGAAGTACCGCGGTAAATAAGTCCGCATCTATAGAAAGTTTAAGTTCGCCGCCCTGAAGCTGGGTGAGATTTTCGGCTATCGCAAGTCCCAGACCGTGACCGCCTATCTCGCTGTTACGCGAAGAGTCTCCGCGCACGAAGCGTTCTTTTAACTCTTCCGCACTTACGTTTAAAAGTTCCCTGGATGTGTTTTTAAAGGATATGAATACATCCTTTCCGTTCTCGGTCACACCGAAGAATACGCGTGAGCCGGGAAGCGCATATTTACAGATATTGTTCAAAAGATTGTCAAAAACTCTCCAAAGAAGCTGTCTGTCCGCCATTACCCTTACCGGTTCGTCCGGAAGGTTCATGATCGCCGTAAGTCCGCAGTCGTTAAACCTGTCTTCAAACTCTCCCACAGCCTGGCTTAAAAGGATATCTGCCTCGCACTCCTCAAGATTTGTCTCTATATTTCCGGAGCTTGCCTTACTTACTTCCATAAGATCGTCAAGAAGTCTTTTAAGTTTGCCCGACTGACGGTATATTACCTCACTGTACTCGGAAAGCTTTGCGGTGTCGACATTTTCCGCATTGGTCTCCGTATTTATAAGATCTGCATAATTGATGATCGAAGTAAGCGGAGTCTTTATGTCGTGCGAAACATTTGTGATAAGATCCGTCTTCATCCTTTCACTCTTAAGCTTCTCCGAAACAGCCGCGTTCATTCCCGTCATAAGGGCGTTTAAGCTTTTACCGTGTTCTTTTAACCCCCATATCATATACCTTGTGTCCACACCTTTGCTTAAGTCGCCTTTTGCCATTCTCTCGGCTGCAAGCTTTATGGATCTGAAATTCCATGAAGCATACAAAAATGCGGGAACCAGGATCAAGTGGCCCAATGTCCAGAATACTGCATATACATCGGGCGCATCTCCGTCAATGCATAGTGCAATCATGACCAGATCTGTAAATGTAACGACACCGACCAGGAGCACCGCACGCCAGATGAACGGAATGGCCTTAAGTCCTTTAACGATAAGCCTGCATACTTTTATACAAAACTTTATGACCATCCAGCATACGGTATTCTTAAAAAAACTTCTGCTCTTGACTCTTCCGGCAAAATCCACCGATACCAGCACGCAGAATGCCGTATAAAACAGGCAGAGCGTAAGCATAAGCTCATCGTCGTTCATCCACCGGTCGAATACTTCATATGAAAGAAGCAAAAATCCCACAGCTGCACTTACTTCCGCCAAAAGCATCACATCCGTCGGAATATAATTGGTTATCCCCGGGATCACATCTTCGGTCTTCGGTCTTTTTGCCGCAACGACGATAAGCCATACCCATGCAGCGATACCCGCCACGATGACTATATAAAGCTGGATATTCGGGATCTCCGAAACATTTATCGAAAGTCTTATCCTTGTGACCATCGTAAACCAGTCATATAAATATTTTGAAAATATCTTCTCTTCGGCAAAGACAAGAGTAGCTATGCTTGTCGCAAAGAGAAAAAACTTTCCCGCAAACGATCTCATTATCTTATTCATATCTTCTCCTTATGCGCTCATGAATGATCATTCGCGCAGATTTTGTATCCCTGCCCGAATATTACCTTTAAATATCTGGGTTCCGCAGGGTTTATCTCTATTTTTTCGCGTAAATGCCTTACATGTACCGCAACCGTGTTGTCATTTAAAAGGTACATGTCCTGCCACACGCTTTTGTATATATCCTTGGGTGAGAAAACTTTACCGGGGTTTTGCATCAATAGCTTTAAGATCTCATATTCCTTGGGTGTAAGACTCACTTCCTCTCCGTCCACCTTGACGATCTTCGAATCGTCATCAAGTTCGATCCCGCCGACCGTTATGATCCCGGGAGTTTTAAGTGCCGTATCACCGCCGAAACGTTTGTATCTTCTTAACTGTGAGCGCACTCTTGCCGCTACTTCGGTCGGTACAAAGGGCTTTGTGATATAGTCGTCCGCTCCGACATCCAGCCCGAGTATCTTGTCGGTATTCTCGCTCTTTGCAGTAAGTATTATGACCGGAACGTTTGAAAACTCACGGATCTTTGAAAGTGTCGTGATACCGTCCATGACCGGCATCATCAGATCCAGAAGTACAAGGTCGGGATTATCCGATCTTATAAGTTCTAAGGCATCACGGCCGTTCTTTGCCTCGATAAAAACATACTCAGGATTTGCAAGATAGATTTTGAGTGCATTGATGATATCCTGCTCATCATCACAT
>JAGCCY010000161.1 GCA_017651385.1 Lachnospiraceae bacterium | reverse complement strand
TGCTCTCGGAATGTCGTTGCTTGACCTGATTTTACAGTATTTGCAGTCATATACGCAGTGATTGGTCATTAAGATCTTTAAAAGGGATATACATCTTCCGTCGGAAGCAAAGGCATGGCATACACCCGATGCGACGGCATTGCCGAGCATCCCTTCCTTACCGCTTCGCTCCGATCCGCTTGATGTGCATGCGACGTCGTATTTGGCCGCGTCCGATAATATTTCAAGTTTTTCTTTTACCGTAAATCCGTCTCTTAATTCGTACATAAGTTCGCCCTCAGGTATATTATCGAACATTTGTTTGAAAAAGTAAATCGAACAAATTCTTAAGAAAATTTACCTTTTAAAAACACAAAATTGGGTTATACTTATTAAAAATCGACGGGATTTTATTTCGAAAGGCAGTGATCGTTTTGAGTAAGGATAAGTATTTAAATCAGATGCAAAAGCTTAGAGAGCATGCATCGGACATATTAAACTCCGAAAATTTTCTTTCTTCGGACAAAAATATCCAGCACGGTGAGATATCTGTAATGGAGCATTCGATAAAGGTTGCTTTAAAAAGCCTTTATCTTAACGAAAAATATAATTTAAAGTGTGACGAAAGGCTTTTATCGAGAGGCGCCCTTTTACACGATTATTTTTTGTATGACTGGCATTCGCCCGAACATGCGGGTTTTAAAAATCTTCACGGTTTTAAACATCCGAAGGTTGCGCTTAAGAATGCAAGGGAAGAGTACGATCTTTCGCCGGTGGAGGAGGACATAATCGTAAAGCATATGTGGCCGATGACCGTTGTGCCGCCGAAATACAGGGAAGCGTGGGTGGTCACTTTTGCAGACAAATGCATATCCACGGCAGAATCAATTCACTTTATCCAAAGTGCAAAGAGACGTAAGAAGTATATAAACATAAACACTTAAGAGGGATTGCTCATGGAATGCAGGCTTTTTAACGAGATCAACGACGAAGAACAGAAAAAGATGCTTACCTGTGCCGGTGCGGCCGACGAGGAATATAAGGAAGGCGAATACATCTTCAGGCAGGGTGATGCCCCTTATAATATGTACCTGATCAAAAAAGGGAGTGTCATGATCGCCAAGGAGTTTGCATCCGGTAAAAGAAACGTTCTTTTCACCGTCTACAAAGGCGATGTCTTCGGCGAGATGTATCTTTTTTCGGATGAAAAGGAATACTGGTACGATGCGATAGCCTGCGAGGATGTGACCGTTCTTAAGATCCCGTGGAAGTTCTTTTACGGATTCTGCAACAAGGCCTGCCGTAAGCATCAGATGGTCATAAGGAACATGCTCGAGGTCCAGTCCGATAAAAACTTTATGATGACCAGAAAGCTTTATCTTCTTTCGGGCAAGACGTTAAAAGAACGCATCGCCATGTGGGCGCTCGACTGCGCGGGCGAAGGCGATATCTTTGAAACCGATATGAAGCGCGAAGAACTTGCGGATTATCTTGGGACCACGCGTCCTTCACTTTCCAGAGAGCTTATGAACATGCAGGATGAAGGGCTTATCGAGATAGACAGGTCAAAGATAAAGATACTTAACAGAGAAGATCTTGAATATTTTGCGGAATAATTTTTAAAAATGTAACATTTGTTACGGAAATTCTCCTTTATAAAATATAGTATGTAGGTGTAAACAAAAACAAAGTACACCCCAATGTACAACAAAGCGGGTCGAAAGACCCGCCCCGCGACTGAAATATTATATGAAAAATGATTGATTGCCGCCGATGAAAGGCGCTAAAGCGCGCGGCGGCAAGCAGGCAAGTCGCTTACGCGGCTCACAAAGGAAGGAGGATCAGGATATGGCAGCAACAAGCACACATCAGGTGGATAACCTCGTTAATTTACTTGACGGATATGTAACAAAGGGAGGTCATCACTTAAACGTGAACGTTTTAAACCGCGATACGCTTAAGGATGCACAGGCTCATCCGGAAAATTATCCGCAGCTTACGATCCGTGTTTCGGGTTACGCAGTTAACTTCATAAAGCTTACACCCGAGCAGCAGGCAGATGTCATCTCAAGAACATTCCATGAAGCTATTTGATAGAGAGAAAGACAGGATAAACCTCATTGGTCTTAAAAGCTTAAGGACCAATGAGGTTTTTTGCTTTATAGGAAATTTCTTCGAAATTACCTTTAAACTTTTACCCCAAATAGTTGCCCGAAAGGGCGTTTACTATGATATAATCCTAAAAAGGAGTTTTGCCATGAACAGTGAGATTACCATGAGTGTATCGTCGCTTACCAGGACAAAGGACGATAAGGCGATATATGTTCTTTTTACCGACAAAGAAAGGTCGGCTGAGATTTCGCTTCCGGAACTTAAGGTTTTAAGCAACAACGGGTTTTCCGCCGATGAGCTTAAAAAACTGACCGAATATGTGGACGGACAGCGTGATTATATCTATTCGATCGCCAAAAAGGTAGATCCGATGAAGGCGTTCATGGGAAAGAAACAGGGAGAGTAGGAAGTTACATATGTATAAGATATACGTTGTTGAAGATGACGAGGGTATAGCTTCGGGGATAAAGAATCTTGCCGAGCCGTGGGGGTTTGAGGTTAAGACTGTAAGCGATTTTGAAAAGGTCCTTGATGAGTTTAACGCATACGGACCGCACATAGTGCTCATGGATATAGGACTTCCCTTTAAGGGAGGTTTTTTCTGGTGTTCGGAGATCAGAAAGATATCAAACGTTCCGATCATTTTTCTGTCATCGGCCTCCGACAATATGAATATGGTAATGGCGATGAACATGGGCGCCGACGATTTTGTGGCCAAGCCTTTTGATGCAAACGTGCTTATGGCAAAGATCCAGGCGCTTCTTAGAAGAAGCTATGATTTTGCTTCATCGTCGCCTGTTCTTTCGCATAAGGGTGCGTTTTTGAACACCGGCGACAACACGCTTTCTTTTAACGACCGGAAGCTTGAACTTACCAAGAATGAGTACAGGATCCTTTTGTGTCTTATGGAGAACAAGGGGAAGGTCGTAAGCCGTGAAAAGCTTATGGAAAAGCTCTGGGAGACCGATTCATTTGTGGATGAGAATACTCTTACCGTCAATATAAACAGGTTAAGAAAAAAACTCGACGGTATAGGTCTTGAAGATTTTATTACTACAAAATTCGGTGTGGGGTACATTTTGGGTTAGGATGAAACTTTTCTTTAAATATCTTTCGACAAAAAAATATCCGATAATACTTGTTTTTTCGTTTGTTCTGTTTTTCGCCTTTTCGTTTATGCTCTATGAGCTTCCCGTAAAAGCGGTCATCTATCCTGCGATCGTGAGTGCGATATTCGGTGTTTTCTTTCTTCTTATCGACTTTTTTAATGTTAAAAGAAAGCATGAGGAACTTTTAAGGCTTCTTTCACAGCCTTCCGAGACACTGAATCTTCCGAAAGCAGGCGGAGACATCACCGCAGAGGACTATTCCCTTATCGTCGAAAAACTTAAAAAGGATACCGAAGAACTTTCGGCAAAGGCATCGAACGATTATGATGACATGATCGATTATTACACTGCCTGGGCACATCAGATAAAGACTCCGATAGCTTCTATGAAGCTTTCTCTTGAAAATGAGGATTCCGAGCTTTCGAGGAAGCTTTCTTCGGATCTAAGGCGCATGCAGGCTTATGTGGACATGGTGCTCGCGTTTTTGAGGCTGGGTTCCGATTCAAGCGACTATGTATTTAAAAAGATAAGCTTAGACGACATAATAAAGCCGTCGCTTAAGAAATTTGCCCCCGATTTTATAGGGAAAAAACTGTCTCTTTCGTATGAGCCGATCCGGATAAACGTACTTACGGATGAAAAATGGTTTTCTTTCCTTTTTGAACAGATCCTTTCAAATGCCATCAAATACACAAAAGAAGGCGGAATTTCCATATATATGGAAGACGGAAGGAAACTTGTCATCGAAGATACGGGTATAGGTATAGCGCCCGAAGATGTGAACAGGGTTTTTGAAAAAGGCTATACGGGCATTAACGGGCGCAAAAACCGTGAAGCATCGGGGCTCGGACTTTATCTTTGCAAGGTGGTCTCCGACAAGCTCGGGCTTGATATAAGTCTTGAATCTTTGGTTAAGAAGGGCACAAAGGTATATCTTTACTTCCCCGATGACCGTATTCATGAGTAAATCTTACAGTGATGTAAGGATTAAACTGAAATTGTAAGCCGATTCGATGTTATGGATCGGCATTTTTTTATAAACTGTCCGTAGATAAGGCGTGATGCCGCGCGTTTTGACGGCTCACCCGTGAAAGGATGGATACAAAATGAGTTTACTTGAAGTCAAAAATTTAAAGAAAGTCTATTCCACGCGTTTCGGCGGCAATAAGGTCGAAGCACTTAAGAATGTCAATTTTACCGTTGAAGAAGGAGAGTTTGTCTCTATCATGGGAGAGTCCGGAAGCGGCAAAACAACACTTTTAAATATCCTTGCGGCGCTTGACAGTGCGACCGCAGGTTCGGTATTGCTTGACGGTAAGGATTTTTCCAAGTTAAAAGAAACCGAAGTCGCAACATTCAGACGCGATAATTTGGGCTTTGTGTTCCAGGAGTTCAATCTTCTCGATACGTTTTCGATCGAAGACAATATCTACCTTCCGCTCGTACTTGCGGACAGAAACCATAAGGAAATGAGCGAAAAGATAAAGCCTATAGCGCAAAGGCTCGGAATATCGGATATCTTAAAGAAATACCCTTATGAGGTATCGGGCGGCCAAAAGCAGAGAGCTGCCGTAGCGAGAGCGCTTATCACGAATCCGAAGATCATCCTGGCCGACGAGCCGACGGGTGCTCTTGATTCAAAGTCAAGCGATGAACTTCTTTCGCTTTTTAAAGAAGTCAATAAGACCGGACAGACTATATTAATGGTAACGCATTCGGTAAAAGCAGCTTCGGTCGCATCAAGAGTTCTTTTTATAAAAGACGGTGAAGTGTTCCACCAGATATACAGAGGCGACGATACAAACGAACAGCTTTATCAGAAGATATCGGATACGCTTACGATGCTTCAGACAGGCGGTGAGAGAAAATGAGTAAAGTATTTTTCCCAAAGCTTGCCAAAAGCGGCATGACAAAAAACTATAAACTGTATATACCTTATCTTTTAAGCTGTATCGGCATGATAATGATGCTTTATATAATATGTGCTCTTTCGTATTCCGAAACGGTAGCGACTATGGCCGCCGGGAGGGACCTCGCCGTTATCTTAAGACTGGGTGTAGGGGTAATATGTATTTTCGGCTCGATCTTTCTTATTTATACGAATTCGTTCCTTATCAAAAGAAGATACAGGGAATTCGGGCTGTACTCTATACTCGGCATGGACAGAAAAAGCATAGGAAGAGTTGTTTTCTGGGAATCGGTAATAGTATCCTTTGTATCCCTTTTTGTGGGATTGTTTTTGGGTATCCTGTTTTTTAAATTTGCCGAACTGTTCCTTATAAAGATAGTGGAAGGCGCGGTTACTTTTTCTTTTAAGATATCGGCGGAATCCGTCCTTATCACGATCGGAGTCTTCTCGGTCATATTTTTGATCATCATGTTAAAGTCGCTTATCATGGTGGGAAAGGCAAGACCGCTTGAACTTTTAAGAACGACCGAGACTGGTGAGAAGCCCCCCAAAGCCAATTTTGTACTTGCGATCATAGGAGCCGGCACGCTTGCTTTTGCATATTACAATGCGGTTACCATAGAAAGCCCTTTGGCTGTTTTGTACTGGTTCTTTTTGGATGTGGTGCTTGTCATCATAGCCACATATATCCTTTTTATAGCGGGTTCGGTTGCGCTTTGCAAGCTTCTTAAAAAGAATAAGAACTATTATTACAAGAAACAGCATTTTGTATCGGTATCCACGATGGCGTACAGAATGAAAAGAAACGGCGCGGGACTTGCTTCTATCTGCATTCTGGCCACGATGGTGCTTGTAATGATATCTTCATCGGCAAGTCTTTATTTCGGCGAAAATTATGCATTAAGGGCCAGATATCCCATGGACGTGGAATTTTCTTTAAGATTTCCGACCTTTGACGGGCTGCTTACCGATGCTCCCGAAAAGATAGATAATATCATGGAGGATATCATAAAAAGTGAAAATTATAAGCCGGCAGAGGTCAAGACTTACAAGTCTGCAATGATAACAGGGTTATTGGATGGCGATACGCTCGTTCCGATCAATTATTTTTCGGATTCCATGGATGATTTCAGGGCCGTCTATATAATAGGCCTTGACGATTACAATGCGTATCAGGATGAAAAATACGAACTTAAAGACAACGAGATAATCTTAGGAACATTCAGATGCAATTATAAGGGCGATTCCTTAAATATCGCAGGTCTTGATCTTAAGATAAAAGAAAGAAGCAAAAGTTTTGACGTTTTCGGCGATTCCGTTGCGATAATCGTGCCGACATTTTACGTGGTGGTAAAGGACCTGGCCGTTTTAAAACCCATAGGCGATATTAAGGATGCGGACGGTGCAAATGTCTTATACTCGGAATATTATTACGGCTACAATTACGACGAAAGATTTTCAAAAGAAGAATCGATCGAATTTTTTCATAAGATCAAAGATAAATTTGTACACAACGATTACATAACGGAAAACGAGTATATAATACGGCCATCTACGATCGAGGAAGAAAGAAGCGATTTCAATACACTTTACGGAGGTCTTTTCTTTGTGGGCATAATGCTCTCGATAGTATTTATATTTGCCGCAGCAGTGATCATTTACTATAAGCAGATATGTGAAGGTTATGAGGATAAGGCGAGATTCTCGATCATGAAGAAAGTCGGGATGACCGGCAGGAATATAAAAAAGAGTATCAATTCACAGGTTCTTACCGTGTTCTTTGCCCCGTTATTAATGGCAGGAATGCACCTTGCGTTCGCTTTTCCCGTTGTGTGGAAGCTTTTGCAGCTTTTCGGGCTTACGACGCTTTGGGTGGTCGTGGTGATCACATTGATCGCATTTGTAATTTACGGAATTTTCTATGCAATTATATACAAAGGGACAGCGGGAGCATACTACAATATAGTATCTAACGAATAGTCAGGGAGCGGAAAGAGTTTTTAAAAATCGGCACTTAAAACAAATTATTAAGCAGAATATTAAAAAAAATGCAATTTCAGGCGAAAAAAGTTTTGAAATTGCATTTTTTTTATTAAATTGTGCCTGTTTTTAATTCAATGATAATAGGTGAAGGTTATGAGGATAAGGCGAGATTCTCGATCATGAAGAAAGTCGGGATGACCGGCAGGAATATAAAAAAGAGTATCAATTCACAGGTTCTTACCG